>CAYMLM010000152.1:0-7281 GCA_964391385.1 uncultured Papillibacter sp. | reverse complement strand
GGGCAGCGCTGGATCCACCCGGGCCACTGCCGATCCTGGGCATGGCGCTGGTGGGCTGGTGCGCCATTCTTCTGGGCGGCTGTCCCCTGCGGCAGCTCGTTCTCGCCGGAGAGGGGAACTCCGATTCCGCGATCACTGTCCTCGGCATGCTTGCCGGAGCGGCGGTCAGTCACAATTTCAAGCTTGCGTCCTCTGCGGACGGTCCCACCGGAAACGGCAAGGTCGCCGTGATTGCAGGCTTCGTCATCGTGGCTGTGTTATCGTTGGTCTTTACATATGCTAAGAAGAAGGAGAAATAAAATGGTCGATGCGAGGGGGTATTCCTGCCCGATGCCCGTCATTATGGTACAAAAGGCGGTAAAAAAAGACAGTCCGGACATTTTGGAGGTGATGGTTGACAACAAATGCGCGGTAGAAAATGTCACCCGATTTGCGGAGAATCAAGGTTATGAGGTCGAAGTCAAGCCCCATGGCACCGATTTCCTGCTGGTGTTGGGAAAACACTGATATTCGGTCAATACTTATAGCGGAACAACCTCAAACAATCATCCAGTCGATCCATCTTATACATTATTAACAGGCAGCAGCTTGTCCTGATACAGTGGCGGGCTGCTGTCTGTCGCTGTATTTCCGGGCAAAAAACGCCTGCTCACTGAGGCGCCCGCGAGCCTGCGAAGCCGCGGGCAGCGGCCCCGTCAATACTGACAGCCCGGTCATATGCAGACGTTTATGCGACTGAATGTAATTCGATTGTGCGCTGACCGATAAGTGGAAGGAATTATCAAAAAAATACTGCGAAAGGTTAAACAGTCGCTCAAGGAAATACGAAGATATAAGTATAGCCCCTCGTTCTTTTTTTGCGTCGGAAGCCGGCGAACAGCGGGGGTAGCTCAAATTGCCGTGCGCTTATGCGCTGGGATAATCATGCCAATCAGGAAAAAAGCGGTTGCTTTTATCACCGCAAACGCCTTTTTCCGTGATATACTTGACAGTGTGTATTGCCTGTAAAACGCGGGTTGGCCGAAACAAAGCAGAAAGCTTGCAAACCTTGTTTTAACAAGGACGATCGTAACATTCGGGTGGGGTCTTATGAGAAATCGCAAGGGCTTTTCGTTAATCGAACTCATCATTACCGTAGCTATTATGGCGGTTTTGACAGCGATTGTGTCACCGTCATTGATCAAGCATATCGCCCGCTCGAAAGAGACGGCCTGTAAAGTCAACTGCCAGGAATTTGTGAACGCGTTCAAAGTCCATAAAACCATGCATGACAATGACGAGACAATTGAGGATGCTTTAAACGGAACCGTAACGGAAATGGCGCAGGTTGCCGGCGATTTGAAGTGCCCGTCGGGCGGCAGTTATACGGCTGAAGAGGATTATCTCGTATGTTCAATTCACGGGGAGCTCGTCTATATAGGGGATCTGAATTTGACTCCGGACTCAAGCCCTGGGCCGAGCCCAAGTCCGAGCCCAAGTCCGAGCCCGAGTCCGGACCCAAGTCCAAGCCCGAGTCCAAGCCCGAGCCCGAGCCCTGGTCCGAGCCCGAGCCCAAGTCCGAGCCCAAGTCCGAGCCCGAGCCCAAGTCCGAGCCCGAGCCCGAGCCCGAGCCCAAGCCCGAGTCCGAGCCCGAGTCCGAGTCCGAGCCCGAGCCCGAGCCCAAGCCCGAGCCCAAGCCCGAGTCCGAGCCCGAGTCCGAGTCCGAGCCCGAGCCCGAGCCCAAGCCCGAGCCCAAGCCCGAGTCCGAGCCCGAGTCCGAGTCCGAGCCCGAGTCCAAGCCCGAGCCCGCCCGAAATCCTTGCCGCCAGCGACGTCATTTTCGATACGATCACGCTGAACGGCTGGGAGGAAATATGCTCCGTAATCAGCGCGCTGCCCTGGGGCGGTATGAGTTTTTCAAGCGGCGCGGTATATGTGTATAACGGACAGACCTATGTCGTTAAATATGACAGCTACTTAAGCGTCGGGGGAGCCTCGACCTACGCTGAGAATCCGGACGGAGTTTTCTTTTTACAAAAATTCGACCCCGCTTCCTTTATTGACTCATCGTCCCGCAGCAGCCAGAGCGGCTGGAACCCGAGCCTTATGAACGGAACGGTTTTCTACGAAAATGGCACGGCTTATGTCTTTTTGGGCGCTGATTATACCCGGTGGGAAACACTGCCGACGCAGGGCGGCAACTGGGTCATGCTGATCTGAGAAAACATTTATCAAATTCCCGCACGCATGCGCAAAATAAGAGGAAGGCTTTGTCCTTCCTTTTAATATTTCCAGGTGCCGGCTTTGCCGGCAAGCTGAAGCCGGCTCGCATGAGCCGGCTTATCATACGCCGTCGCAAACGCGGTTAAGGCAATTCATTGGTGTCGTCTGAGTCCTCATTTAAAACTGATTCAAGAAATATCCTAACAATCAAGGGATCGAATTGAGTGCAGGAACACTTCTTCAGCTCCGCTTTTGCTTCCTTATTTGTCCGCTTTTTCTGATAGGGCCTTTCGGCTGTCATTGCCTCGTACGCATCGGCAACGGCAATGATTCTCGACTGAAGCGGAATTTCCTCGCCCTTCAGTCCCGCCGGATAACCGGTTCCGTCCCAACGTTCATGGTGATGCAGCACGTACCTGGCGATCGTTACATATTCATCCACTGATTTCAGAATCTGATAACCTGTTTCAGGGTGCCTCCTAATGACGTCGAGTTCCTCATCCGTAAGCTTGCCGGGTTTGCGCAGCAAATCTGTCGGAACCGTAATTTTGCCGATATCGTGCAGAAGACCGGCTAATCTTATTTCGGCTTTTTCTTTTTCGCTTAACCTCAATGCGTCGGCTATTGCGTAGCAATACTGCGAAACCCTTTCCGTATGGATTTTTTCCTGCTCAAACTTTGAGTTGATATTCAGGAGGACCTTTTCGATCGTCTGGCTTCTCATCGTTTTTCCCTGATTGAACTTTTCCTTGTACATCTGATTGTCCGCGTCGATTAAAACGCTCTCCAAACCATCGCTCATTGATCTCTTCACGGAATAGCCGATGGCCATGGATATAATGACAGGGTCCAGTTTCGTTTCGGAGGTTGCCTTTATTATCCGCTGCTTGATCAGCTCGGCCTTATCCGTATCCGTCCGCGGCAGCAGAATGGAGAATTCATCTCCGCCCACGCGAGCAATAATTTCATTGGCCCTGCAAGCTTTCCTCAATATATCGGCAACCGCTGTCAGTAACCGGTCCCCCATCTCGTGGCCGAAGGCGTCGTTTGTCAGCTTCAGCCCATTGACGTCCAGCGTCATAACGGTCAATGGCAAATTGCTCGGGATATTCAATTTTTTGTAGGCTTCGTTCAAATACCGGCGATTGAACAATCCGGTCAAATGATCGTGATAGCTCAGAAACTCGATTTGTTTTTGCCTCTCCCTGTATTCCGAAAAATTTCTGAAAACGATGACAACCCCCGAGATGTCGCCGGTATTTTTTTTTATAGGTGCGGCAATGATCTGTATCGGTATTTCTTCTCCCGATTTCGACACGAGGAGCGTTGGGAAATACGGCTGAAAAACCCTGCTCGTTTGCAATACGATATTGGCGGGACTCTCGCAGATTCTGCCGTGCTGCTCATCAATTACTTTTAAAATCAGCCCAAGGCATTTTCCGGCCGCGTCCTGCTGGAGCCAACCGGTCATCTTTTCCGCCAACGGATTCATAACGGTGATCTTACCGGTACAATCGGTTGAAATAACGCCCTCGCCGACGGACAGAAGCGTTGTCTTGTATCGCTCCTCTTCCACCAATATCTGCTGCTGCATTTTTGCTTTTTCGGTGACGTCGATTGCCAGGCCGCGGTAAGACCTCAGTGTTTTGTCCGTGTTAAACTTAGGTATTCCGTTTATAGACAGTAAAACGGTATTGCCAAATCGGTCCGCAAAAGGACAGACAATGTTTGAAAAGCTTTTTCCCTTTTTCAAAGCGTAAAGAAACCCGCTTCTCATTTTGTTTCTCATTGACGGTACGATCAGGTCGAAAACATCGCCCTTTGATTCAATCTCTTCTTGCTGATAACCAAAAACCGTTTGAACGGCGCCGCTGACATATGTAAAAACGCCGTCTTTATTTGTTTCCCACGCAATGGCTCTGCTGTGCTGCGTAAGCTGCTCGAACCGCTCGTTGCTTTCTTCAAGAGCAACGAGAATTCGTTCCCTTTCCGTAATATCTCTTTGAACGCCGATATATGTGGCATATTCATCCCCGTAGATCGGTGTAACGGAGTACTCGCAGACGAACGTAGAGCCGTCTTTTCTCCGGCTCAAACCGACGCCGACATAGGTCCTCCCCTCGGCGAGGGTTTTATGAAACACTGAAAGCTGTTCGTCGTTCATCGGGTTAACAGACATGTCTTCGGCGTGCTTTCCGATTAACTCGACGGGCTCGAACCCGTGAAGATCCTTGACCTTCTGATTGGCGTATATGACTCTGCTGTTCGAATTTGTTATAATAACAGACTCGGAAATATTCATCAGTGCCGAGTTTAAATATCTGACCCAGTCGTTTGCCTTCTTCTTTTCTGTGATATCTTCAAAATACCCATGTGAAAGCACACCCCCGTCGTCAATTTTTTCGGGACGCGACAGTCCACGGACCCAACGCAGACCCTTGACGGGGAGCTCCACGCGAAATTCGCAGTCCCATATCTGCATGTTTTTGTTCGCGCTTTCTATTGATTCGTGAACGCGCTTTGCATCACCCGGATGAATTCTCTTCTGGAGCGCCCCCGCGTCATTCATCAATTCTTCCGGCGTCACTTCAAAAATGTCGGTAAGGCCGTTACTCACATAAAGAAAACTGGACTCTCCGCCAGGATACCTCAATAACTGGTACAATGCCCCCGGCAGTTGATCCGTCAGCTTTTTCAGCAAATACGCATTTTCTGACAGTCTGTGATCACGAATTCCTTCTTTCTTCTCACCCGCTTTTTCATTCAGCACTTCTCTTCCCTCCACCAAAGATTTACAGGGCTCACCAAATCAACATATAACTCAATATATATATCGTTATTTTTATGCCGAATGAATAATCTGGAATGAAAAAATGATCAAAAGCCCAGCCGGCCGCCCTACGCGTCCAAGAAAGCAACTTTCAAAGCGGCAACCGAAAACATCCGGCCGTCCGGTTCATATAATCTGAAACTTATAGATTAAATAGGTTGAAGTTATGAAGCATTCGAGTTATCATAAGACCGGGGCAGGCTAGAAGTTTTGACGAGAATGAACCGCCCCGCATGCAATAATCAGGAAAGGAAAATTTCAAATGTACGGATACGCAGGTAAGCTTCTTTTCGTTGACTTGTCAACGGGGGAAACCGAAGTCAGGCGGCTGGACGAGGCGCTGGCAAAGAACTTCATTGGCGGGCCATCGCTGGGCGCAAAGATCCTGTATGACGAGATGCCGGCCAAAACAGACGTTTATTCACAGGACAGTATGATCGGCTTTATAGCCGGCCCCGCAAACGGTTCGGGCGCGCTGATGGGCGGCCGTTATACCGTCGTGTGTAAGTCGCCCGTGACGGGCGGATGGAACGACGCGAACTCGGGCGGCCATTTCGGGCCGCAGCTTCGGCAATCGGGGTATGACGGCGTTTTCGTGAAAGGCATCAGCAAAAAGCCCGTCTATATTTTCATTGACGACGGGAAGGTGGAAATACGCGACGCTTCGCACCTATGGGGCAAGGTCACCACGGAAACCGAAACGGCAATTAAGCAGGAGCTCGGCGACAACCGCCTGGGTATCGCGCTCATCGGGCCTGCCGGCGAGAACCTGTCCAACATGGCGGCCGTCATGAACGACACGCACCGCGCTGCCGGCCGGGGCGGAAGCGGCGCCGTTATGGGGTCGAAAAAGCTCAAGGCGCTCGTTGTCCGCGGCAAGCAGAAGATCGAGGTCAAGGACAAAGACGCGATTATAAGGATGAACAAAGAGGTCATCGAATGGGGCAACAACGGCCCGCTCCAGGGGTTTTATCATAATCTCGAAAAGAATGGCACCGGAGGGCTTTACGAGTCGTCGATATTGAACGGCGACACATCGATCCGGAACTGGGCCGGCAACATCACCGAAATAACGGAGGAGCAAGTCAAGCTCAACACCACGCCATATACGGACACAATATACAGCCGTAAGAAATATGCCTGCAACGCCTGCCCTTTGGGCTGCGGCAGCCTCTACACGATCGAGCGCGGGAAATGGCCGCTGAAGGAAACCTCCCGACCGGAGTATGAGACAATCGGTATTTTCGGCAGCCAGCTCCTGAATCATGACCCCGATTCGGTCAACATGTGCAACTGGCTTTGCAATGAATACGGCTTCGATACGATTTCCATGGGCGGGACAATCGCATGGGCCATGGAAAACTATGAAAACGGCGTGCTGTCTCTCGAGGAGCTGGACGGCATCGACCTGCGCTGGGGCAATTCCGACGCCATCGTCGCGATGACGGAGCGGATATGCCGGCACGAGGGCGTCGGGAAAATCCTGAGCAAGGCCTCCGTCGGCGCGGCCGACCACTTCGGCAAGGGGTACGAGGCGCTTGTTGTCTCCTGCGGCATAGAAATACCGCAGCATGACCCGAGGTATATCCCCGGCCTTGCCCGCACCTATCTGTACGACCCCACCCCGGGGCGCCATGTAAAAGGCGGCCTCGGCGTCGGGTATGGCAGCAACCCTCCCGAGGTGAAGTACGATTATACGCACACCGGCCCGGCCGACTTAAAGGGCATGTCCGGTTATGAGCTGACAAACCTTGGGGGATTCTGCCACTTTGGACTTGCGGCAATGCCGCCGGGACAGGAGGTCAGATTCATCACCGCGATCACCGGTTTCGAGTATGACGAGGAAGAGGCCCTGAATATCGGATACCGCTCTTACACGATGCGCTATGCGTTTAACATCCGCGAGGGGCTGCGCAGGAACGATTACTACATCTCCGGCCGCATTATCGGCGACCCGCCGCTGCCGGCAGGACCGACGGCGGGCGTGACCGTTGATGTCGAGCAGCTCGGCGACAACTTTTTCAAGGCGTTCGGCTGGGATACCCGGACGGCCGTACCGTCAAAGCAGACGCTTGAAAAAATAGGCGGTCTTGATTTCCTGATCGAGGACCTGTACACAAAGCCGGATTACGGCAACCTGGCCTGATACGCCTTCATTTTAAGCAGTAAAGCGCGGAATCCTTGCCGCATGGCGGGATAGATCGGAAGAGCACACGTCTGAGCTCCAGTCACCGCTCATTATCGCGTAT
>CAYMLM010000151.1:0-7408 GCA_964391385.1 uncultured Papillibacter sp. | reverse complement strand
TTTCTTAAGTTGACAAAACGCCTTGGCAATCGCCTCGCTTAAAGTCATTTGCGCCTTTAAACGCAGCAGCTGCCCGACCGCCTTTGTCTATTGTATACAAATGCGGACGGGCAGCTTTTAGCACAACGCGTACTATTTTTTTATGTTCGGGCCGGCTGGCGCCGCCATCTCACAGCACTTCGGCAACCCGGGCCTAAACATGTCGCCGGCGTGTCAACAAGCCTGTCACGCGGCCAGGATCTGGATCTCTCCGCTGACGGCTGTCAGGCCGATCTGTCTGGCAGGCCGGGCGTAGTTGGCAATGATCTCCGAGGCGATGCGGTCCTCGATCTCCCGCTGTATGAGGCGCCGGAGATTCCGGGCGCCGTACTTGTAGGAAAAGGACTTTTTCGTGAGGTAATCGATCAGGCTTTCGTCATATTTGAGCTCGAGCTTTTTTTCGGCCATGGCATCGCGCAGCTCGTCGAGCATCAGCCGCGCGATCTTCCTGAAGTCCTCCTCGGCCAGGTGGTTGAAGTAGACGATCTCGTCGACGCGGTTGATAAATTCCGGCCGGAGGAAATCGTTTAGGGCTTTGATGGCCTTTTCCTTCCCCTGCTCGTTGATCGTGCGGTTGAAGCCGACTGCGCCGTCTTTTTTGTCGGAGCCGGCATTTGTCGTCATGATGATGACCGTGTTTTCAAAGTTGACGGTCCGGCCATGGGCGTCCGTAATGTGCCCGTCGTCGAGGATCTGAAGCAGGATGTTCAGGACGTCCGGATGCGCCTTTTCGATTTCATCGAAGAGAATGACGCTGTACGGTTTCCTGCGGATCTTTTCAGTCAGCTGGCCAGCCTCGTCGTAACCGACGTATCCCGGGGGTGAGCCGATGATGCGGGATACCGAGTGCTTCTCCATGAACTCGGACATGTCGAGACGGATCAGCGCTTCGGGCGAGTCGAACAGGTCCTGTGACAGGCGCTTGACGAGCTCCGTCTTGCCGACGCCCGTTGAGCCGATAAAAATGAACGACACCGGTTTGTGTTTGGCCGAAATGCCCACGCGGTTGCGCCGTATGGCGGCGCAGACGCTGGCAACCGCCTCGTCCTGGCCGATGATATGCGCCTTGAGCCGCTTGTCAAGCTCGCTCAAACGCTTATACTCGTCTTCACGGATGCTCGAAGCGGGGATTTTCGTCCAAAGCTCTATTACGCGGGCAAGATTGTCGATGGTCAGCTCCGGCACGGGTTCTTTTTCAAGCTGAGCCAGCTCCTCCGACACCTGTATATCACGGCTCCGGATTTCGGCCAGCCGCGCGTAATCGTTGCTGCTGACGGCGGACGACAGAAGCATCTCACGCTCTTTCATCAGATCGGCCTTCTCCTTGCGGATCGTGTCCATTCGTGTGATCCGCTCGCTTTTAAGGTTCATGTCGGAGCAGGCCTCGTCTATGAGATCGATGGCCTTATCCGGGAGAAACCGGTCGGTTATATACCGTTCGGAAAGGATCACCGCCTGCCGGGCGGCCTCCTCCGTGATCGCGACGCCGTGAAACTGCTCGTAGTAGTGCTTGACGCCCATGACGATCTCGATTGTCTCGGCGATCGAGGGTTCGTTGATCGTGACGGGCTGGAACCGGCGCTCAAGCGCGGAATCCTTTTCGATATGTTTCCGGTACTCGGTGAAGGTTGTGGCGCCGATGACCTGGATCTCGCCGCGCGAGAGCGCGGGCTTGAGGATGTTGGCCGCGTTCATCGAGCCCTCTGCATCTCCGGCCCCGACGAGATTGTGCACCTCGTCGATGACCAGTATGATATTTTGCTGCGCCTTGATCTCCTCGATGAGGCCGCGCATGCGGCCTTCAAACTGGCCGCGGAACTGCGTGCCTGCCACGAGAGACGTCAGGTCCAGAAGATAGACCTCTTTGTCCCGAAGCTTGAACGGGACGTTCCCGTCGACAATGCGCTGCGCCAGGCCTTCCGCAATGGCCGTTTTGCCGACGCCGGGCTCGCCGATGAGGCAGGGATTGTTCTTCTGCCGCCTGTTTAAAATCTGAATGACGCGTTCGGTCTCGACTTCACGGCCGATCATCCGGTCGAGCTTGCCCTCGCGGGCGCGCTGCGTCAGCGACAGGCAGTAGTTCTCCAGGTATTTGCGTTTTTTGGAATTCGGCCCGCCGGACTGGGTATCCTTCGGCTCCCTGCCGGGGCGCGGGTAATCGTTTTGGGAAGGCGCGTCGTCCTGGCCGTTGAAGAGCCTGTTTAAAAACGGAAACGTGGCGGTTTTGCCTTCCTCATCGTTGTTTTCAACCTCGGCCAGGCTTTCGACGCCGCCCATCGCCTCCACCATTTCATCCGTGAGATTGTCGAGGTCTTCATCCGACAGACCCAGTTTTTTTATGATATCCTCTACCGGCTTGATATTGAGTTCCTTCGCGCACTTGAGGCAAAGGCCCTCGTTTGTCGACTCGCCGTTTTCGATTTTTGTAATAAAGATCACGGCGGGATTTTTTTTACAGCGTGCACATACAGTTGGTCGCATTTAGATTACCTCTTTATTCAGCTTGTTTTCTCCGCCTGTCAATTCATGACCCGATTCATTAGTCATAACCGCCTTTATTTTTAATAACGCGTATAAACGTCGTCACATAGCTGACGAGCGCCAGCATCATCAGCACGATGGCTGCTGTAATCATGAGCGTTGCGGCGGTTTCCGGTATACTTCGAAATAACATCAGTGTAACACATACAACAAAAAAGACAACAGTGGAAGTCTTGCCAAAGATGTTGGCCGGCGGGATCGTCCCGCCCTGTTTTCTTTGAATGACCGCGCCGCCCGCGACCATGATCAGTTCCTTGATCAGCACAGCGGCAACAGCCCAGATGGGAATGACGCCGTCGATTGTAATGCACGTGAGGACGGTCAGCGTCATGAGCTTGTCGCCGATGGGATCGAGGATTTTGCCAAGGTTTGACGTCAGATCATATCTTCGGGCGATATAGCCGTCGAGAAAGTCCGTGGCCGATGCCAGCGCATATACGACCGCCGCATATATCTTGACATTCCCGGATTGGCAGAAATAGGCCGCCACGAAAACGGGGACGAGACAGATGCGTATGGAGGATAATATGTTCGGAACATTCTTCACGCTATCACCTACTGTACTATACGGTTTAAATCCCCAGAATATTTGCGATCGGGTTATTATTGACAACGTAATTGAGTATAACCGTTTTCTCAACCGTCCCCGCCGATACGAGGCCGAGGTAACGGACGATGACCCCGATCGCCAGAACAAGCAGAAGCCCGCGGGCAAGCCCCATGACCAGCCCGATGATCTTGTCGACGAGACGTATTCCCGGGAGCGAAAACGCCAGATTGACGACATTCCCGATGACTGCGAAAATGATCGCGATCAGGATAAATGATATCCCGAAAACAGCTATATAAGCCAGCATGCCGCAAAGTTTTTCCGTCAGGTTGTTGGACAGCTGCTGCCCGACGCTGTCAATTTCGCCGTCGACCTTTTCGGCCATCCGCCGGGACGCCTCTTCCGAAATCCCGATCCCTCTGAGCGCTTTGTAGCTGATATTGTAAATGTCCGAATGAGGTTCGGCCAGGGCCGCTTCTTCGTCATAACCGACCGTTTCATCCTCCCGCACGGCCCCGGAGGGGGAGGCTGAAGCCCCGTCGTCCGGCAGGTCCGAACCCTCGCCGTCGGTACTGTCGCCGCCAAGGACGCCCGTGATATTTTTATCGACAATGCCGCCCACAAACGGTTCGAGCATCCCGGTAAACTCTCCGGAATAGGTCTTGGCAATGAGGTTGGCGCCGTATATGGCGATAATGATGGCCAGCACGCCGAAGATCCCGCGTATGAAACCGTTTTTAAAGCCCCGCCATGCGTTGAAAGCCACGATTAAGACCAGTACAATATCGATTGCCAATGCCACACTCAACGCTCAACTGCTCCTTTCGGGCCGGAATTAATCGGAGGATATGTCCTTGACCTCCGCTGAATGCGCCGTGACGATCAGCGCCGTACCGTCGGCCCGCATGATCGTCCGGGCCGCTCCGGCCGTGTCGTCAAAACACGCGCGTTCTTCCAGTTTCTTATTGTATATGACAAGCCGGTCGCTGAACAGGACGGCCAGATAGTCGCCGCCCGCCGACAGCGACAGCACCTTCCGGTCCGTCGCGAGCGTCCCCAGCGTTTTCCCCGTCCGGTCGACGGTTACGATACTGCCCTGCTCTCCAACCAGATAATCGTTTAGAACAAGGGCGGCAAAGCCGTCGCCGTCCGTTGAATAGCCGGCCAGATACTTATCGGTATAATCTAGGAACGTCTCGGAAGAGCCGTCTTCGTGAACCGATGCGAGCCCGTCCTCCGAAACGGCGAGGACGCTGTCCCCGTCTATGTACGCGATATCCGTCACGAGCGTCCCCGGGAATGTAAAAGAGGATTTCTCGTCGGTACTGTCCAGTTCGAAAAACACGATCCTGCTGCCGTCTTCGGTCAGCGCCAGAACCGCCATCTCCCGGTTGCTCGGAGACACCTCGGCCGACAGCGTATAGCCGTTTGCCGATTTCCAGTAGTAGACCTCGGCGCCCTTGGCGTTATAAACCGTCACCAGTCCCTTTAAGCCGTTTTCCTGGGTGCACAGCGTGAGCCATCCATCGGCGTTGAGCCGTGCTGATACGATCCTGCCGTTTGTCGCGATTGTTTTTATCACGCCGGACGCGTCGAACAGCGCCAGGCTTCGGCCGCCCAGATCGTACGCCGCTCCTTTATCGCTCTTCACGGCGAGAGTTGGCGTCGCCAGATACAGCGTCTGCGTAAACGAGATCTCGCCGGTGCGGTCGAAAACCTGCAGCCCGGCTGTCGTGGCCACGGCCAGGCCGCCGCCGAACGAGGCCAGCTCCGCATCGGGACCCGCGTCGAACAGAAAAGACGCGGCCTGGTTTTTTCCCCCAAGATTGCTAAACAGGCGTTTAAACCCTTCCAGCGTCAGCTTCCCGTTATTCATAATCAAAACGGCCGCGACAACGGAGATGGACGCCAGCAGAATGACCGGGATCAAAAACTTCAGGACTCTGCTTTTACGCCGTTTCCTTTTAAACTTGTTGATCGATTCGACCGTCGCCATAATCCGCCTCGTGTACCGTTGATTTCAGACTTCTTTCTGCCGCGAAATAATACGCATGTCCGCGGGCGGCGCCGTTTCATTCAGCTCATACTGAGTTTACCATTTTTAATCCTAAAAAGATATATTATTTACGTAAATTTCACTTTTTGAGGAAAATCCTCGGCCGACATCATGCCGCCGACCGGTCCGTCATACCACAGGCGCGTCAGATACAGCCCGCAGGCGGGGACCGTCGGTCCGAAAAGGTTCCGGTTGCCCGTCTCGAGCATTCGGGGGATATCATCCGGCAGCAGCTTGCCCTCCGAAGCGTAGATGAGCGAGCCCGCCATCGCGCGCGCCATATTGTATAAAAATCCGTCCGCGCAGACGCGCAGCGTAATCAGCGGACCGCTCCGCTCCGCCTCATACCAGTGGACCGTCCGCACGGTTGTCTTCGTCTGCGTCCCGACGGAGCGGACAGCCCTGAAGTCGTGCGTGCCGACGAATTTGGCCGCTGCTGCGGCCATGATGCCGATATCCAGCGGAGACGGATAAAAATATGCCTTGTTCGTCAGAAACGGGTCGCGTATCCGCGCGTTGTATATCTTGTAAGTGTATTCCTTCTTGACGCACGAGAGGATCGCGTTGAACGCGTCGTCGGCGTCAATGGAGGCCGAGGCGGCAATATCCGGCGGCAGCAGGGCGTTTACTGCAAACGGCAGCCGTTCCGTCGGGATGCGCGAATCGGTGCGGAAGCTCGCGCAGTAGCGCTCGGCGTGCACGCCCGCGTCCGTCCGGCCGCAGCCGACCGCCTTGACCTCGTGCCCGCAGATCCTTGAGAGAGCGCGGTTGACCGTGGCGGCCACGGTGACGTCTTCTTTCTGTTCCTGCCAGCCGTGGTAATTCGTGCCGTCGTACCGCAGGCGAAGGGCGATGTTTCTCATGTCCTCTCCCGCCCTCTGTTACAGCCCGAATACTTTGAGCGTGATGACCGCCCCGAGCACCAAAGCGCCCAGCAGGAGCGCCGCCAGGTCGCGCCCGTGCATCTTCAGCTGTTTGATGCGGGTGCGGCCTTCCCCGCCGTGATAGCAGCGGCTTTCCATGGCGACGGCCAGCTCGTCGGCGCGCCGGAACGCGCTGATGAAAAGCGGCACAAGGATCGGAAGCAGCGCCTTCGCGCGCCGGATGAGATTGCCCGACTCAAAGTCGGCGCCGCGCGCCTTCTGCGCGCTGATGATCTTGTCGGTCTCCTCGATGAGCAGCGGGATGAAACGCAGCGCGATGCTCATCATCATCGCCAGCTCGTGTACGGGCATCCGTATCTTCTTGAGCGGGTTCATGAGATTTTCAAGTCCGTCCGTCAGGGCGATCGGCGACGTGGTGTACGTGAGGAGGAACGTCCCGACGATCAGCATGACGAGGCGGATGATCATCGTCACGCCCAGCTCGATACCCTCACGGGAGATCTTGATGATCCAGAATTCGACGAGCGGCTCGCCCTTTGTGAACAGGATATTGGCGACAATCGTGAAGATGATGATGTATAAGAGCGGCCTGACGCTTCTGAGAATCGTTTTCAGGTTGATCCTGGACAGCAGGATGCACGTCACAAGCACCGCGAACATGAAGGCGTAGGAAAAATAGCCTCCCGCCGTGAAGAGCGCCACGATATAGACAAGCGTCAGGACGAGCTTCGTGCGCGGATCAAGCCGGTGCACGATCGATTCGCCCGGGAAAAACTGGCCGAGCGTGATGTCCTTAATCATGGCTGCGCCCTCCCCTCAGGCGTACCAGTTCGCCCCGCAGCTGGCCGACCGTATAGATGTCCCGCCGCACCTCGAGGCCGAGAGCCCGCAGCCTGTCTGCGACCATCGTGACCTTCGGGACCGTCAGGCCGATGTCGGTGAGCGTCCCGCTTTGTGAGAAGACCTCGGCGGGCGAGCCCTCCAGGACGACGCCGCCGCCGTTGAAGACATAAAGCCGGTCGACGGTGCGCGCGATGTCCTCCATGCTGTGGGTGACCATGATGACGGTCGAATCCGTCGAGCGCTGATACTGCTTGATGTTGCCGATGATCTCGTCCCGGCCCTGGGGATCGAGCCCGGCCGTCGGCTCGTCGAGGATCAGAACCTCGGGCAGCATGGCGATGACGCCCGCGATGGCCACGCGCCGCTTCTGTCCGCCCGACAGCTCGAACGGCGATTTGTCGAGCAGCGTCTCCGGCAGCCCGACAAAGCCGGCCGCCTCCCGGACGCGCTCGTCAATCTCACTTTCGGAGAGCTTCATGTTTTTTGGCCCGAAGG
>CAYMLM010000150.1:0-7450 GCA_964391385.1 uncultured Papillibacter sp. | reverse complement strand
CACCCTATCCTACACTCTTTCCCTACACGACGCTCTTCCGATCTGTTGACGGGCGGATTGTCGGCTCCGTGCGCGGCCGCCCGGAGGGCGATACCTGTCACGTCGGGCGGCTTTTCGTTCATCCCGATCATCAGGGCAGAGGGATCGGCACGCGGCTGCTTCGGGAAATCGAGGCGGCCTGCCCGAGGCCGCGGTACGAGCTGTTCACAAGCGACAGGAGCGTCGACAACATCCGTCTGTACGAGCGGGAGGGGTACGCCCTTTTCAGGGAGACGGACCATCCGGCCGGTTATAAGCTGGTCTATATGGAAAAGCGGCCGCCGTCAGGCAAATAATTCCACGCGGCTGATAAAATATGGTTTCTTTTTGCCAAATATGTGATAGAATACCTTACATTATCGGCAGTCCGCATCCCGAAATTTACCAAATCTCTATATTTAACCAAGTCTCCACATTTTATGATGACTATCAGCCGGGCATCTTTTTTGAATAAGATCATTTCACTGCTGGGAACGAAACGGATTTTAAAACGTTTATAAAAAGTCATTGCGATTACTTAAGAAACAAAATACGGTAAGGGAGTTATTTATGCTCGTCATCGAACATGTGTCAAAAAAGTACGGCAAAACCGTTGCCAACGACGATATCAGCTTCGCCGTGGGCGGCGGACAGATCGCCATCCTGCTCGGGCCGAACGGCGCGGGCAAATCCACCATCATCAAATGCATCGCGGGGCTGCTCCGATTTTCCGGAACGATTATAATCGACGGGCACCCGAACAAATCCGTCGAGGCCAAGCGCTGCCTCGGATACATCCCTGAAATGCCCGCGATCTACGACCTGCTGACCGTCTCGGAGCATCTGGAATTCATGCGCCGGGCCTATCGGCTCGACGACGACGGGTACGGCCGGAAGCTGCTCGAACGGTTTGATCTTTGGGACAAAAAGGATAAGCTCGGCAAGGAGCTCTCGAAGGGCATGCTGCAGAAGCTGTCCATCTGCTGCGCTCTCGTCCACCGGCCGAGAGCCATTATCTTCGACGAGCCGATGGTCGGGCTTGACCCGCACGCCATCAAGGAGCTCAAGCGCGTCTTCGAGGAGCTCAAGGCGGACGGCGCGGCCATCCTCATCAGCACGCATATGATCGACAGTGTGGAAAATTACTGGGATATCGCCCACATCATGACGAACGGGCGCTTTGCCGCGACGAAACGCAATACGGCCGAGGACCTTCGGTCGCAGAGCCTGGAGGAGCTGTTCTTCCTCGTGACGGAATCGGACGGCGCCGGCGAGGTGGCCGGGTCATGAAACTGCCGCTTGTGTATCTGCTCGCCACGAAATTCAAAAACCAGCTCAGAAGCTTCTTTAAAAGTCCCGTCAAGCTCATCTACCTCGTCGTCATACTGCTGCTCATCGGCGTGAACATGTTCAGCGGGCGCAAACTGGAGGCTCAGCCGGGCCGGATCGTCCGGGACATCGGCGAGCTGACGGCGATCGTCACGGCGTTTTACTCGCTGATGTTTGTGCTGCTGGCCTCGAAAGGCTTCAAAACCGGAGCGAGCATGTTTTCGATGGCGGACGTCAACCTCATCTTCCCCGCCCCTTTCAGGCAGCAGGGCGTCCTGTTTTACGGCCTGTTCCAGCAGCTGGGGACCTCGCTTTTGCTCGGGCTGTTTCTCTTCTTCCAGTACAGCTGGATGCACAGCCTGTACGACGTCACGCTGCCCATGCTGCTCGTCATTTTGCTGGGGTATGCCTTCACCGTGTTTTTCGGGCAGATCGCCGCCATGGTGCTGTACACCTTCACAAGCGCCAACGACAAGAAAAGAGGCATATTCAAGGCGGTCTTTTATGCGGTGGTCATCGGCTTTGTTTTATACGTGGCCGTATCGGGTCTCGGCGACACGGCTCAGCTTCTGCCGCGCGCCGTTAAGGCCGTCAACAGCGCGGCCACGTGGTTTTTCCCCGTTTCCGGCTGGACCGGCCACGCCGTGGCCGGCGCTTTCACGGGGAATATCGCCGGTTTGCTGCTCGGCGTCGCGATCTGCGCCGCGTTTCTGGTTTTCATCATCGGCCTGATGACGCGAACCCGGCAGGACTATTACGAGGACGTCCTAAAAAGCTCCGAGATCATGCAGTCGGCGATCACGGCGCGCAAGGAGGGCCGCATGGCCGAGGCCGTGCCGCAAAACGTCAAGCTCGGTAAAACGGGAATCGGCCGAGGGGCGGGCGCCGACGTCATTTATTATAAGCATAAGCTCGAAAACAGGCGCTCGCGCGTATTCATCATGGATATGGTGAGCCTCATTTACACCGTCATTATTATCGCCATGGCCTTTTTCATGAAAAAAGCCGGGCTGCCGGCCGTCTTTATTACGGCCACGTCGATGCAGATTTTCACCGTCGCACTAGGCCGATTCAACAAGGAGCTCACAAAGCCGTTTATCTATCTCATACCGGAGCCGCCGCTCAAAAAAATGCTGTACGCGCTGGCGGAGGCCGCCCCGTCGTCCCTGACGGAAGCGATCATCATTTTTGTGCCCGTCGCCTTCATCCTCGGCCTGACGCCGGCCGTCGCCGTCCTGTGCATCGTGGCGCGGCTGTCGTTTGAGATGCTTTTTCTCGCGGGCAACATGGCGGTGGAGCGCCTGTGGGGCGGCAATTCCTCAAAGTCGCTCGTCATGTTTCTGTTCTTTTTCGTCATGATCCTCATGGCCGCTCCCGGGATCGTGCTGGCCGTCGTACTGACGACGCTGAACGTGTTTGCAAACGCGGATGCGGCGGTCCTGATCTCTCTGACGGTGGTCAACGTTCCAATCTCGCTGCTCGTCTTTTACCTCTGCAGGAATATGCTGCAGTTTGCCGAGCTCAATCAGACGTGATATTGCCGGATACCGATCGAGGGGCACGCGGAAACGCGTGCCGCTTTTTTCATGCGAACAATAAAGGACCGGCTTCGTCATACATATGGTGAGGATTTCTCCCGTTTGGAAGGAGGGCTATGACTATGAAGAATTATGACGAACGGCTGAACAGCATTTATCAAAAGGCGGATGCCTATAAAAAGAAGCGGGCCAGGAGCAGAAGGCTCCTGCTGTCCGCCGGAACGACGGCGGTGTGCGCCGCCGCGATCCTGACTGCCGCGCTCTCGCCGGGATTGGTGAGGCCGGCTGCAGACACCGCGCCGGGAAGCGGCACTCCGGGCGTCGTGATACCGGCGCTCGAGCTGCCCGAAACAGACGGGACGGTCTCCATGAGCATGATCGGACTTGTCGTTTACGGCGGCAGGATCTATACGCAGGCTCAGGTTCTGGAATTAGACGAGGCAGGGCTTGACCGGTGGCTCGGCGAAAAACTCGGCACGGCCGCCGGCAACTTGAACGAATGGTCGTCACAGTCGGAATACGATACGGAATTCGCCTCCACCGTCACCGGCGACGTCTATGCCGTGAACGGCTTTGACAGGAGCTTCCGCATCTGCATCCCGACGACGGACTGCGACGGAAGCATTTACCTGTCCTTTTTTGAAAACCTGAACGGCCTGACGGTCCATACGGGCGCGGACCTGTACGAAAAGCTGAGGCTGAAGGAAAACAGAGCGGATGTGACGTATCAGCTCCACGAGGACTGGAATCACGGCAAGGCCAATTTCAAAACGTATACGGATCTGTCGGACGACCAACTCCGCGCATTCGTCGACGCGCTGTATGACTCTCCGTTTGAGGACCTCTCGCAGGGAGAGGACATCTATTCCTCCGGCCAGGCGCAGGCGCATCTCTATTTCAAAATGGCCGACGACACCACGGTCGGCATTCGGTTGTTCGAGAGCGGCTATGTTGCTTACGAGTACATGTACGACAGGGTCTTTGTCCACATCACGGATGACATATTCAACGCTGTTTTCCAAGCGAGCACGAAATAGGCGACTTGTTGAAGGTGCGCCGGATAGCAGCGCATATCCGCGCTTCCGCACGCTCCGTATTGCCTGAACGGATCGCATCTGTTATAATAAGGAAACAATTATGTATGCGAGGTGCGATATGGCTATATTACAGCTCTGCGTTGTCACGGCTCCATGCAAAGTCTGAACGGACGGATTTGCATGGAGCGGCAGCTGCCTGTTTGACCGTACCGATTATTCGTACGGCCCGTTAAACGGCTTTTCCGTCCGCTCATTGACTTTGCATGATTTGGATCACGATTCAAATTAAGGAGCAAAGTCATGATAAAACTGAATAATCTGGCCGGCATGCGCAGCTTCCTGCTGCTCTGGGGCGGCCAGGCCGTCTCGCTCTTAGGCAGCGAGATGACGAATTTCGCGCTGACGGTCCATGTCTACGGCATCGAGGGGACCGCCTCGAGCGTGGCCCTCCTGCGGGTCTTTTACATTCTGCCGTCTATCCTCCTATGCTTTGCCGCGGGAGTGCTGGCCGACAAATGGGACAAGAAAAAGGTGATCCTGACCGGCATAGCGGCCGGGGCGCTCGCGACGCTTGCGATGCTTCTGCTCAGCGGCGCGGGGGCGCTGGAGACCCGGTACCTGTACGCCGTAAACTTTTCCGTCAGCTTCGTCAATGCCTTTATGAACCCGGCGGTTTACGTGGCGATCACGCTTTTGTCGCCGAAGGAGCAGTACGTCCGCGTGAGCGGCCTGCAGCTGTTTTCCATGGCGCTGGCAAAGGTCGCAGCACCGGTGCTGGCGGCGGGCGTCATGCGGCGCGGCGGGATCCAGAGCGTCTTCATCCTGGACATCGCATCGTTTTGCATCGCATTTTTCGTCCTGCTGGTTTTCGTCAAACTCCCGCCCGTGCCGGGCGGCGGCGGGGAAGCCAAAGTGCCGTTTATAAAAAGCTGCCTGTCCGGGCTGTCGTTTCTGAAAGAACATAAGGCCGTCCGCAAATGCATCCTCTTTATGTCGCTCATCAACCTGCTGGCCAATATGGGCGGCGACGGCAGCATGATGCCGTCGATGGTTCTCGCGCGCACGGGCGGAAACGAGCTGACGCTCAGCGCCGTCACGTCGGCCGCCGGGATCGGCGCGCTCATCGGCAGCATCGCCGTGACCGCGGCCCGCGCGGCCAAAAGCAAAAGCCGCGTCATGTTTCTCGCGTGCGCCGCGTCGTTTTTGATCTGCGATTTTTCTTATGCTCTGGGTCAAAGTGCGCCTGTCTGGGCGGCCGGGGCGCTCCTGGGAAACGTACTTATCCCCTTCATATCGGCAAATAACGCGGCCATCATGCGCCAAAACGTGCCGGTCGGCCTGCAGGGGCGCGTTTTCGCTCTGCGCGACACGCTCCAGTTCCTGCCGGTCCCGGTCGGGCTGTACCTCGGCGGCTTCATGGCCGACTGCGTGTTCGAGCCGTTTATGCAGGCGGCATCGCCGCTGCGGGACCTGCTCACGGCGCTCGTCGGCACGGGCAAAGGCTCGGGTATGGCCGTCATCATGCTGATGACCGGCATCGCCGGCTTTGCCGCAAGCCTTCTGAGCAACAGAAATCCCGTTTATCGGGAGCTGGATTAAACATAACGGCTGCCGCGAAACGATCATCGTTTCGCGGCGCTGTTTTTTCGCCCATATCGGAAAGCCTCCCGCCCGCGCGTCTTGAAAAACGCGCCGCCGGCTGGTATAGTACCAACTATCCCAACGAAAGACAGGAGAATCATCATGACAGCTTCACAGTCCCGCGCTCTGCTCACAGAGGGTAACGCGCGGTTTACATCCGGCAGACACGGCAGGGCCGACCTGGGCGCGGCCCGGCGGCGCGACCTTGCGGCAAACGGCCAGAACCCCTTCGCGGTCGTCGTCTGCTGCAGCGATTCGCGCGTCCCGCCCGAACTGATTTTCGACGCGGGGCTCGGCGATCTGTTCGTCATCCGCACGGCCGGCAACGTCGTGGACGACGTGGCGCTCGGCAGTATCGAATACGGCGCGGAGCATCTGGGCATTCCGCTTATCGTCGTGCTCGGGCACGAGAACTGCGGGGCCGTCAAGGCCACCGTCGACGGCGGCGAGGTGCACGGCTGCATCACATCCATCGTCGACAGGATCAGCCCGGCGCTCGACCGGGTGCGCGGCGCGGAGGATCTCTACGCGGCCTGCGAGGACGAAAACATCAAAAGCGTCTGCGGCGAGATTCAAAAGAACAGGATCATTGCCGGGCTCATCCGCAAGGGAAAAACCGTGGTCTCCGGCGCGAAATACGCGATTGAAACCGGCGTCGTCACATTCACGGACTAAACCCGCAGGGAACACGGAAACTTCTAAAGGAGCGTTCATCATTACGGTGAACGCTTCCTTGCTTTGTTATGATGTGTTTTTTATAACAATGCGGGGATGATAAGGCTGATCCTATACCGGAGGTTTATTATGCATGCAATGATCAACAAGGTTGCCGTCATCGGGGCGGGCGCCGTCGGATGCAGCTACGCGTACGCGATGGTCAACCAGGGCGTGGCGGAGGAGATCGTCCTGCTGGACGTCAACGAAAAAAAAGCCGAGGGAGAGGCGATGGACCTCAATCACGGCGTGCCCTTTTCGCCGTCGCCGACGGTCATACGCAGCGGGACTTATAACGAATGCAAAAACGCCGACCTCGCCGTCATCTCGGCGGGTCTGCCCCAAAAACCGGGCGAAACGCGGCTGGAACTGCTGGATAAAAACAGCCGGGTCATGAGGTCCATCGTCGGCAGCCTTCTCGGCGCCGGGTTTGACGGGATCATCCTCGTGGCGTCCAATCCGGTCGACATCCTCACCTACGCCGCGTTTAAGGAGTCCGGCTTCCCGAGCGGCCGTGTCATCGGGTCGGGCACTGTGCTCGACAGCGCGCGCTTTAAGTACATGCTCGGCAGGTATCTCGAGGTCGATCCGAGAAACGTCCACGCGATCATCATCGGGGAGCACGGCGATACGGAGCTGCCCGTCTGGTCGCAGGCGTCCGTCGGGGTCGAAAGCCTGGACAAGGTGCTCCGCCGGCGCGGCAATCCGAGGGACAGGGCGGAGCTGGAGGACATCTTCAAACAGGTGCGCGGCGCGGCGTACGAGATCATCGAGCGCAAGGGCGCGACGTATTACGCCATCGGCCTGTGCCTGACGCGCATTACCAAGGCGATCTTGAGCAACGAGAACAGCATCCTGCCGGTCTCCTGTTATCTTGACGGCCAATACGGGCAGTCCGACATCTACATGGGCGTCCCGGCCGTCGTATGCCGAGGCGGCATCCGGGAGCTCATCGAGATCGAGCTGGACGAAACCGAGACGCGCCTGTTCGGCCATTCCGCATCCGTGCTCCGGGAGTCGATCCGGTCTATTCAGGGCGCGGCCGAACCGCTCAAGGCCTGACCAAAGCCGGACGCAAAAAGAACCCGCCCTTTTGAAGGGCAGGCTCTTTTTGCGTCTTTTCTTATTTCTTCGGTGCCGAGATCGGAAGAGCGTCGTGTATGGACAGAGTGT
>CAYMLM010000149.1:0-7514 GCA_964391385.1 uncultured Papillibacter sp. | reverse complement strand
GCCGTTCCTGTACATGACCGCGCATGCATTACCTTATGCATAATTTGGGAACGCGGATGGACGGAGCAGAAATCACGCCGGGAAGGCCGGGATACCCGGCTGCCGACGCGCCGCGGAACGGCGTCCGCGCGGCGGCTGTTCCGGGTCTCGGCGTCACGCCCGGCGTCGGGCATAGCCGCGGTCTCGCGCCGGGTCGGGAGCGGGATCGGGTCCGTGCGGATGCGGGTCGGCACAGGCCGGCGCCTCAAGCCGTTGCCAGAAAGCGGAAACCGTGTTAAACTGTAGAAACCTGCAGTATAAGAGGAGACGATGACATGAACGAAGAAGCGCTGGCGCCGCCGGTATCCGGGGGGACAAGGCTCGGCCTGTCGAGAAACATGCTCAAATACATCGCGATCGCGGCCATGGTCATCGATCATACGGCCCACGCGTTTGTCCCGAGCGGCTCCTGGCTTTACGTCGCCATGCGCCTGATCGGCAGGATCACGGCCCCCGTCATGTTTTATGCCGCGGCCGAGGGCTACCACCATACGAGAAACATCAACCGCTATATGGCCAGGCTCGCGATTTTCGCGGCGGTCAGCTACTTCCCTTTCATCTTTTTCCTCTCAGGCGGCTCGCTTTCAAGCCTGATTTTTTTCAGGCTGAACGTCATCTATACGATCTTTTTGGGCGTGACGGCGGTCCGGATACGCCGGGAAATGAAAAATCCGGTCGTCAAAACGCTCCTGATCCTCGGCCTGTTCGTCCTGTCCATGCTCGGGGACCACGGGGTATCGGGCGTTCTCATCCTGCTCGTGTTCGACTATTATTACGGCAGCTTTAAAAATCAGGCCTTCACGTACTGCATCGTCGTCATCCTGAGCGCGGGCGTGATCGAAATCGCGGTCAATCTTTTCTACCAGCTGGCCGCCGGTCAGGGCGCCGCGTTCCGGCTCGGCAATTTCAAGGACGCCGCCATCAGCCTCGGAAAGCTCGTTCCGATCGTTCTGCTGCGTTTTTACAACGGGCAGACGGGGCGCGGCGGCCGGTTTTCAAAGTGGTTCTTCTACATATTCTACCCGCTCCACCTGCTCGTCCTGGGACTGGCCCAATTCGTGTTCGGATAAAAAAAACGGCCGATACAAGATCGGCCGAAGTCAAAAACCGCCGGCCTCTGGCCGGCGGTCGATTTTTTGCGGCAAGCGCGCGCTGTCCTGAATATCGCCCCGGAACGGCGCATAATAGAAACCAGATATTTTATCGTATCCGGAGGTCGAAATGACGGCGGTGGAGACGTTGGATCACTGGCGAAAGCTGTCCGGCCTGCTCGGCGCGCGCGGGTACCGGCTGTGGCAGATGCAGTACGACACGACGGACCCGGAGGGCTTCCACGCGTGGTTCTGCCGGGCGGGACGTCCGGACGTGGAGCTCGTCACGTATAACGGCGACGTGTGCGAGGCGATCCTGCGATACCCGACGCAGCACGGATAGCCGGGCGGCAAGGCGCCTCCCGGCTACTCGCGCAGGTCGCGCATGAAGGGGCGCGAGGTGAAAAACAGCCAGGCCCCCCCGCACAAAAGGTTCATGAGGACGAAAAGCAGCCCCAGGACAAGGATGAGGTCGCCGAGGTTGAGCGAGGTGATGAGCATGCCTATGCTGCCCGTCAGGGTGAAGACCGTGTTGATGAGCGACGCGGCGGAGCCGGTGTCGCCGCTCTGCTGCGTCAGGAGCAGAAACCGGCTCGGCGGGCCCACGAAGCTGCCCATGACGGAGGCGGGCAGGATCGACAGCGCGAAGGCGTACGGGCTCAGCCGCCCGAATACGCAGACAAGCGCGCCCGACAGGACCGACACCGCGAAGCAGACGTTGACGAGCGTGAACCGGCTGAATCTCGACGACAGCCTGACATACAGGATGGGGCCTGCAATCATCGTGATCGAGTTGAACGCGAAAAAGTAGCTGAACGTCTGGCTCGACAGCCCGAAATCCTCCTGATAGATATAGGAGGAGGCCGTCACGAAGGCGAGAAACGTGATGCCCGAGGTCGCGAAAATAAAAAGCAGGACCGCAAACCGCCTGTTTTTGAGCACGACGCCCAGACGGCCGAGCGTCCGGAAAATTCCGGTGGTCAGCCGGTCGCGGATCGTCTCTGTGTACAGTAGCGCCAGCACCGTCACCGCCACGCCGAGCAGAACCTGCGCGTAAAAGGTCCCGCGCCAGTCCGTAAACCGCAGGAGCTGGCCGCCGAGCATCGGCGCGACGACGGGGCAGATGATGAAGATGGTCTGCGTCAGGGCCAGCGTTTTCTCAAGGCGCGAGCCCGCGTAGACGTCCTTCAGAATGGCCGACGACGTGGAGGAGGCCGCGCCGGCGCCGACGGCCTGCAGGATGCGGCAGGCAATGAGCATCCCGATGGTTCCCGACACGGCGCACAGGGCGCTGGCCGCCGTATAGACGATGAGCCCGAGCACAAGCACGGGCTTTCTGCCGTACTTGTCGCTGAAGGGCCCCCACAGCAGCATCGCCGCGCTGTAGGAGAGCAGAAACAGGATGATCGTCATGTTTGTCAGCACGGGCGAGGCGTCGAAATACTTTGCCATCGAGGGCAGCGCGGGAAGGTAAAGGTCGGTCGACAGGGGCGCGAAGGCGCTCAAAAGGACGATAAACGCGATCAGGCCTTTGCCGCCGAGGACTTTCTGCGCCGCGCCGGGCGCCGCCGGCTCCCCGGCGGTTTCGGGATTCTTGCTCATCGGCATCTCCATAAGTTTTTTTCGTTTTTTATGCGTCAAGCTGTCGTTTTTCCGTTTCATCGAAGCGGGCCGTCGCCTCGGACACGGCCGTGCAGCCGAGCTCGACCTTGCTGCCCCACCTGCTCAGGGTGGTCCGTTTATGAATCCGCGTATCCACGGAGAGCCCGCCGAGCGCGCCGCGCGCCCGGGCCTCCTTGAGGGCCGCCTCCTCGGACGCGGCCTTCGCCGTTTCGACCGCCTCGTCAAGGCTGTCAAACCGGCTGCTTCCCGCCGGTGCCTGCACGAGGTAAGCGGTCCGGCCGTTCATCAGGAGCTTGGAGATCTCCACGCGCGCCACGGCATTGATGTCCGCTTTCAGCGCGCCGAGGGCGTTGGCGACCTCGGCGTTGTCCGGCAGGATAAAGCCGGTTCCGAAGGCCTTTGCAACGGCCGGGAGAAACACGTGCGTCGGCGCGCCGATCCCCACGAGCGCCGACGCCGTCCCGAACGCGTGACGGCACAGCGCGCCGTCGTCCGCGCCGCGGTCCGCCCAGCTTTGCCGGATGAGGTATTCGGTCTGCGGGTCGAGGCCGCGCGAAAACGTCTTCGGGTACTTCTGCGCGAGCAGAATCCGGAGAATATTGACGTACAGATGCTCCTCCACCATGCCGTAGACCTCGCCCGCGAGAGCGTCAAGCTCCGCGTCCGTGTCCTCCCGGCCGAGCGTGCGCAGCAGGAACCGGGCGGCAAGCACGGAGGCTTCCCTGTCGTACTCCGTATAGTCGCCCTTGATGTGCATGAAGTCCGTGGGCGTCAGCCCGCAGCGCATGACGACGCCTTCCGCCTCGAGCCTTTCGCTGTCGAGATGGTAGAGGTCGATGCCCGCCGACTCCCTGAGGGCGCCCAGCAGGCCGGGGCCCTTCCCGAGGGCCTCGACGAGGGCGCGCTCATGCCGGTCGTAGCGCTTCGGCTCGGCCGGCTCCCGGACAAGATAGAGAAATTCATGCAGCGGGAACTGGTTCGTGTGGCCGCGGCTCAAAAGCTCCTGCAGCATCGGCTTGATCCCGGGCCAGCGCCGCGCCGCCGCGCAGATGGGCATCACGCGGCGGGGGAAAAGCTGCACACGCTCGTCCTTCATGCGCACGGCGCTGTCGCCGCCGAGGGCGAAGGTGTCGGCGAAGACGCCCTTCACGTGCGTGCGCCAGCCGCCGATTTGTATGCCGCTGTCGGCCATGACGGGTTTTCCGCCGCGGACGACGGAGATGTCCGTCGTCGTCCCGCCCATGTCGATGATGAGATAGTCCTCGCGGCCGGCGAGGGCCCGTCCGGCGAGGACGCTGGCTGCGGGGCCCGACAGGATCGTCTCCACCGGCCGGCTCAGCGAGAGCTTCGCGGACATCAGACTGCCGTCGCTCCGGACGACCATGACGGGCGCGTGGCACTTGCGGGCGGCAAAGTCCGAAAGCGCCGCCTCGATGAACTCGCGCACGATCGGGAGCAGCCGGGCGTTTAACAGCGCGGTCGCGCCGCGCGTGAGGACGTTGAGCTCGCTCGTCAGCTCGCTGGCGCACACGAGCGGGAGGCCGTAAAGCTGCTCCGCCAGCCGCTTCGCGCGCAGCTCGCAGGGCGCGCCGTTGCGGTTGGCGTACAGCTCCGCCGCGGCCAGCGCGTCCGCGTCGGAAAGCCAGTCCCCATGCTCCGCGACGACGGCGTCCCAGTCCGGCTCGTCTATGACGAGGCCGTCGGCGCTGCCGTGCGTGTCGATACAGCGCACGCCGTCGTACTTGAAGCCGTAGATCGTCTCGGCGTCAAACCGCCGGATAAACTCGTCCGTCAGGCCGAAGATCAGAAGCTTTGCCCGGCAGCCCTTGCTTTCCACGCACGCGTTCGTGGCGAGCGTCGTCGACAAAGAGATGAGCGACGCGTCGCGGATGAGTTCCGGCGGGAGCATGTCGAGCGCCCGGCCGATGCCGACGGAAAGATTTTCCCGTGTCGTCAGGGACTTTCCTTTTGCCAGGAGCGTTCCCGACTCAAAATCATACGCGACCGCGTCCGTGCAGGTGCCGCCCGTATCTATGCCAATGCCGATCTTCATGTGCCATCCCCTTAGCTTTAAACTGAACGAGGTTATTTTAGTTTATACGCCGCCCATTATCAACAATTTTTTTCTTCGCGCTTGGTACAGATTTACGAAAACAAGACTTTTTCGACAAGCTGAGCCGCTTTGGCGGCTTTAAACAAGTTTGAGCCCCCCGATCCATGGATCAGGGGGCTCAGGCCGCGTCAGGCTTCGTACTTACCGTATTCATTTATATGGGACTGTCACGAATAGAATCGGAAATATAAGGCGTTTTCAACGCTGACGGGCCTTTCGCTCATCATCTGCTCGGGATTCGAGTGGAACCTGCCGTTGAAAAACCAGTAGTTGCCCTTTTCCAGCTCGCTGAGAAGCTGCTCCTGCGTATAATTGTTGAGCAAAGCGTCCATTTTCGTCTCCTTTCGTCCGGTGACGGCGTCCTCCTGCTGTCCGGCAGCAAGCGCGCCGACATTATCATGCGGGAGGCGCTTGATAACGTCCTCTGGCCTTATCATAGCACATTATGCAACATATACAATAATAATCTATAAATTAACGCTATTACTATTAACATTACCAACTTTTCTGAGTTTATTAAAAAGTTCGGCAACAGTTTAACTAACCTGTCGCCGCCGATGAAAATTTGAAGGAAGGCCGCCGCCTTCCTTCAGATAGTGCGCCCGTGACCTGAATCGGACGCAGGCGTCCAGGCACTTTGTTCTTTACAGCTTGCCCTGCACGAAATAACCGACCAGCTTTATGTATTCGGAGCACACCGCTTTAAAGCCATGGCTGTTTGCCCACCATTTCGCGGGCGTAAAACCTTCGGCCGCCGAGCTGCAGTAGGCGAGGCGGATGTCCGCGTCCTTGAACGCCTTTTCAAAAACAAGCCGGGAGCGCCTCATGTGATAGTCCGAGGTCACAATGATCGCGGAGCCGCAGCCGTTTTCCAGCAGCATGGCCCTGACGTTCACGGCGTTGTCGTACGTGCTTTCCGAGTCGTTGTCGATGAGCAGGCGGTCCTCCGGTATGCCCGCGTCAAGGGCCTGCCGCACCATGACGCCGGTCGAGGCGGCGCAGCCGCTGAACAGCAGCCTGTCCGCGTAGCCCTCCTTCAGCAGGGAGACGGCATATGCCGTCCTGCCGCCGGTATCGCCGGCCAGGACAACGATCACGTCCGATTTGACGGGGTCCTCGCCGACGGCCAGAAAATTGCCCAGGTTTAAGAACATACCGATCAGCACCACCACTACCGCCGCAAGGACGGTTATTTTGATCCAGCGTTTTTTGGGATTTTTCTTCTTCCGGGCCGGCCGGCCCGCGCCGCCGGATGTATCGGGGCTGTCGCCGGTCTTTTCCATCTTATCGCCTCCAATGCGTCATCCGCAGTTATTTTCTTCGTCCGTTCCGCGGTTATTTTATCATAAATCGGCGGTTTTGACAGCCGTTAACGATATTTTTACAGTTTTCGGGCGTCGCGGACGCCCTCGGCGAGAACGCGCGCACGCCGGAATTGGAAAACGCGCGCTTTCCGAATCGCGCCGCCGCGCGGACCGGCGGAATGCTCTATGTACGTTAAAACCACTATTTAACTTTATTTTTGTGAAAAGACACAAATTGATTGTATTATGGAAAAGAATCGTATATAATTGTCACAACCAAGTACAAAGGAGGATAATTCATGCTGACAGCGAAGCAAAACATGCAGGAGGTTATAAGAGGTGGAAATCCGGAGCGGTTCGTGAACCAGTACGAGGCCCTTTATCTGCTGTTTCACCCCTACATTTTCCACTCGAACGCTCTGCTGGCCAAAGGCCAGACGAACATTGTCAACGCGTGGGGGATCACCAACTCGTTCCCCGAGAACACGCCCGGCGCCTTCCCGGTGCACACGCCGGACAAGATCGTCGTCAAGGACATCGAGCACTGGCGGGACTACGTCCACGCGCCTCCCCTGAAATACTCCGACGAGGAGTGGGCGCAGTTCAAGGCCCAGTACGACGCGGTTGACGGAACCCAGGCCTACAAGGCCACGTTCATCGCGCCGGGCCTCTTCGAGCAGTCGCACCACCTTTGCGAAATCAGCAGAGCGCTTGAGTATTACGCGCTGTATCCGGACGAGATGCACGATCTGATCAAGTACCTCGTCGACTGGGAGCTCGAGCTGCTCGAGGGCATCTGCACGAACCTCAAGCCGGACGCCATTTTGCATCACGACGACTGGGGCGGCGAGAGAAGCACGTTCATGAGCCCGAACATGTTCGCCGATTTCTTCGTGGAGCCGTACAAGCAAATTTATAAGTACTGCCACGATCACGGCGTGGAGCTCATCGTCCATCACGCCGACAGCTACGCCGCCACGCTGGTGCCGTATATGATCGAAATGGGCATCGACATCTGGCAGGGCTGCATGGAGTCGAACAACGTCGGCGAGCTCGTCAAGAAGTACGGCGGCCAGATCACCTTCATGGGCGACATCGACAACAAATCCGTGGACTTCACCGGCTGGACGCGCGAGGACTGCCGGAAGGCGGCGCGCAGGGCCTGCGACCGGGGCGGCAGCAAGTATTTTATCCCCTGCATCACCCAGGGCGGACCGGGCTCCGTCTTCCCGGGCACCTACTCGGTCCTGACCGAGGAGATCGACAAGTACAGCGAGGAGGTCTTCGGCGTCAAAGCCGACGAGATCACGCGGCTGCCGATACAGCTCATTTTCTGAGCCGCTT
>CAYMLM010000148.1:0-7529 GCA_964391385.1 uncultured Papillibacter sp. | reverse complement strand
ACGTGGTATCAGGTGAGCCCGACGCTCCTGTATAACCTTCACGGCGGCTTTAAGAGCCGGGCGGTGACCGGAAAGGACCTGTTTTTGTACATTGCCGGCGTCTTCGGCGACGCCACCAACATGAACGTGGAGTTCGGCGGAGACGGCGTGGGGAACATGACGATCCCGCAGCGCCAGAGCGTTGCGACCATGTGCGCGGAAATCAACGCCGAATTTGCGATATTCCCCTGCGACGACCGTCTGCGCAATTTTCTGAAGGCGCGCGGCGACACGGAGATCGACGCCGTTGACGCCGACGCGGACGCAGTCTATCAGGACGTCCGGGATATCGACCTCGGAGGCCTCGTGCCGTACGTCGCGCTGCCGCACTATATCCCGAAAAACTGCCGGCCCGTCACGGATGTCGCGGGCATGAAGCTCGATCAGGTGCTCGTGGGCTCTTGCTCAAACGGGCGCATCGAGGATATCGCGCTCATCGCGGAGCTCGTCAAGGGAAAGCGCGTGGCCAAGGGCATGCGCTTCATCGTGACACCGGCGTCGCAGAAAATCTACCTCGAGGCGCTCAAAGCGGGCTATCTGGAGACGCTGGTGGAGGCGGGCGCCGTCGTGACAAACGCAACCTGCGGAGCCTGCTACGGCGGACATATGGGTCTTCTGGGCCCCGGCGAGCGCTGCCTTTCGACGACGACGCGGAATTTCAAGGCGCGGATGGGCGATGCCGACAGCGAGGTGCTGCTCAGCGCGCCGGCCACCGCCGCCGCATCGGCGCTGACGGGCGTCATCACCGACCCCAGAGAGTTCTTGGGAGGCTGACCATGAAAATTAAAGGCAGGGTATGGGTGTTCGGGGACGAGATCAACACCGACCTGATATTTCCCCACAGCGCGTTTCGCGTATCCCCCGAGGAACAGGTCAAGCTGGTATTCAGCGACAACAGGCCCGGTTGGTCCTCGCTTGTACAGAAAGGCGACATCCTGATCGCCGGGGCCAACTTCGGCACCGGCTCCAGCCGGCCCGGGGCGGTGCTCCTGAGGCGGCTCGGGCTGGCCTGTATGGCCGCCGACAGCATCAACGGGCTGTTTTACCGCAACTGCGTCAGCTACGGGTTTCCCGCGCTGCAGTGCCCCGGAGTGGCCGCGATGTTCGAGGAGGGCGATATCGCTGAGATCGACCTTCTGGAGGGCACGGTCAAAAACGAGCGGACGGGCGAGGTCCGCACGGGGAACAAATTATCCCGGGCAATGGCCGATATCATTTCGGCCGGCGGTATCGAAGAGCTGCTGATCAAAGAAGGATATATGGAATAAAAGGAGACGTCCCAATGCTTAAAAATCCAGGAAAAGCGCTGAGGGAACTGCTCAGTGAACCCGGCATCGTCATGGCGCCGGGCATATACGACGGCATATCCGCCCGCGTGACCGAACAGGCGGGCTTCAAGGCGGGTTATCTGTCGGGCGCGGGCGTCGCGACAAGCGGCATCGGCGAGCCGGACATCGGCCTGACGACGCTCGACGACGTGACGCGCATCGCGCACGCGCTGACGATCAAGGCGTCCGTTCCCTACATATGCGACGCGGACACGGGCTACGGCAACGCGCTCAACGTCATCCGGACGGTACATGAGCTGGAGACGGCGGGCGTTGCGTGTATCCAGCTGGAGGATCAGGTCGCGCCGAAGCGCTGCGGCCATCTGGCCGGCAAATCGTGCGTGCCCGCCGAGGAGTTCGTGCAGAAGCTCCGCGCGGCCGGCCGCGAGAAGTTTTATGGGGATACGATGATCATGGCCCGGACCGACGCGCGTGCTGTGTTCAGCCTCGAGGAGGCCGTCGAGCGCGGAAAGATGTACATGGACGCCGGCGCCGATATCCTCTTTATCGAGGCGCCGCAGACGCTCGACGAGGTCGAGCTCATCGGCAAAACGTTCGGGCACCAGATTCCGCTCCTGGCCAACCAGGTGATCGGCGGCAAGACGCCGCGCCTCACGGCCGCGGAGCTCGGGCAACTTGGCTTTAAGATTGTGATCTTCCCGGACGTGCTCGCCTTTGGCGCGAGCGTCCTGTTCCGCAGGATCCTTGACAAGGTCATCGCGGAGGGCTGCAGCTGGGACGCCATACCGGACGCGCCGGACAGCCGCGAGCTCTTCAACACGATGGGCATGGCGGCCTGGCGGGAGACGGAACAGTTATATAAGGAGGGCTGCAGATAATCTGCGGGCCCCTGAGGAGGAGCATATGTCGACCTACAAGATAACGCCGCTGCATCTGGGCGATATCACCCGGCCGAAATCGAACATGATATCCGGCTACGAGGGCAAGGAAGTTCAGGACTTTCCGCTCATCGCCTATTATCTCGAGGGAGAACACAGAATTCTCGTGGACACCGGCGGGAGCGATCTGGACAGCGTCCAGGGAAAAAAGGCCGCGCCGTATAAAAGGCCGCCGGAACAGGAGCTGGACGCCGCGCTCAAAGCGATCGGCGTCGCCCCGGAGGATATCGAATACGTGATCCTGACGCACCTGCACTGGGACCACGCGGCGAACAATCATCTGTTTCCCAATGCCAAGCTCTTTTGCCAGAAGGTTGAGTACGAATCCCTGCTCGACCCCGCCATCGACAAAAAGGGCTACGACATGGACAATGTCCTGAAGTTTAAATATGAGCTGCTTGACGGCGATCAGGAGGTTTTCGACGGGATCTCCGTCGTGCTCACGCCCGGCCACACGCCGGGGATGCAGAGCGTCGTCGTCGACACCGACAGCGGCAGGGTTGTACTGACGGGCGATCTCGTGACGCTTCGCGAGAGCCTTGCCTACGACCCGCCCAGAGCCAACGCGCTGCTGTACGACGATTCGGCCTTCGGCGCCATGCAGGAGAGCCTTGCTAAGGTCCTCTCGATCTCACGAAACGTCCTTCCGGGCCACGATCCCGGCGTATTTGCTCCGACTGCGCCGCTTAACGGCGCCAAGCGCAGCGAAAGGAGCGGTCATAAGATTGATTTCGGGAAAAGACTGGGGATGGGCTGTCTGCGGCTCCCGGTTTTTGATGAGAGCAAGCAGGCTGAAATCGATATGGAGGCCGCGCAGAGGACGATAGACCTGTTCATGGAGCAGGGCTACAACTATTTCGACACGTCGTACGTCTACCACAGCGGCAATTCCGAAGCGGCCCTGGGAAAGCTTCTGGTTGACAAATATCCGAGGGATTCGTTCCTGATTTCCACAAAAATGCCCCTGAAATGGATGCGTAAACCGGAGGAACAGGAGACGATTTTTCAGGAGCAGCTGGACCGGTGCCATCTCGAGTATTTCGATTTTTACCTGATTCACGCGATCATGAGGGACACGTACGAGCTGAGCAAGAAGTGGGGGACCTGGGACTTCCTGAAGCAAAAGCGGGCCGAAGGAAAGTTCAGGGAATTTGGCGTCTCCATGCACGATACGCCTGAATTTCTGGATGAGATTTTAACAGAGCATCCGGAGATCGATTTCGTGATCCTTCAGATCAACTATGTCGATTGGGAGAACCCTGTCATCCGCGCCAGGGAGTCGTACGAGGTTGCCGTCAAGCATGGCGTACCCGTTGTCGTCATGGAAGCCTGCAAGGGCGGCACGCTGGCCTGCGTTCCCGAGGAAGCCGAAGCCCTCATGAAGGCGTATAATCCGGATGCCTCCGTCGCGTCCTGGGCTTTCAGGTTCGTCGGAAGCCTCCCCGGCGTCCGCGTCGTACTGGCAGGCATGCCGAAGATGGAATTCCTGCTTGACAACCTCAAGACCTTTAACGACTTCAAGCCGCTCAGCGAGGAAGAGTACAAGATTCTCGACAAGGTATGCAGGATTATCAACGAGAACACGGCAATCGCCTGTACGACCTGCAGATACTGCGAGCCGGTGTGCCCCAAAAACATACCGATTCCCGATTATTTCAATCTGTACAACGATATGAAGCGATTCCAGAAGACCAGCAACCCCAACCGCGTCAATGTCCAGGCCAACTACTACGAGAGCTGGCTGAAGGGCGGCCACGGCGCCGCGGGCAGCTGCGTCGGCTGCAAGGCGTGTGAGAAGGTCTGCCCGCAGGGCCTTCCCATCGCAAAGTATCTTTCGGAATTCATCAAGCCGGAGCTTGAAGATTACGAGCATAGATCATAATGCCGGGAAAGAAGTGAAACGGATGGCAACGGCCAAAGAGGCCCTTTCAGCGCTCAAGTCCCTCAAATGCTACGATATCGGGACGCATTTTCATACCAATATGCCCAATTACCCCGGCAATCCGAATCTGTGGATCGTGCCGGACGCGACGACGATCGAGGCCAACGGGTTTTACAGCCAGCTTCTGATCATCGGCGAACACGTCGGCTCGCACATCGACGCGCCGCTTCACACGGTCAGGGGCGCAAAGGCGATCGACGCGTATCCCGGGGACTATTTCATCGCGCCATACAAAAAATACGCTTTCGATCAATTCTTCGAGCTGAAGGCCGGACAGATGATCGGCATGGAGATGGTGAAAACCGTCGAGGAGGGCCTCGGGATCGGGCCCGAGGAGGGCGACGTGATCCTCATCCAGGAGGGCTGGGCCAGGCATTACAATCCCGATGCCCGGACAAGGGCCGAACGGGACTGGTATGCCACGAACTGCCCCGGTCTCGAGGACGAAGTGATGGACTACTTTGCCTCGAAGCGGATCCGGGCCATCGGCTTTGACAACGCCAACGGCGAGGGCGGGCTGGTGGACGGCGTGGGACAGACGTTTGCCGGACACACCACGTATTTCCATCCGAAGGATATCCCGATCATGGAAAACTTCGCGGATATGTCCGCGGCGCCGCCGACCGGCATCTTTATGGCGATCCCGCTGCCGATCGGGAACGGGTCGGGCTGTCCGGTGCGTCCCCTGCTTTTCGGCTAATACGTGAAAATGAGGTGAACTCCCATGGATGAACTCAGCTACAGTCAGAAAATTGCACAGTTTTATGTGAATGCGGATATCGGAGCGATTCCGCCAAGGGTATTCGAGCATACGAAAAACGTGATCGCCGACTGGGCCGGCTGCGGTATCGGCGGAGCCAATATCGAGTCGACAAAAATGGTCAAAAGCGTCTTCCTGTCCGAGCCGGGCAGGCATGACTGCACGGTGTTCTGCGGCGAAAAGGCCTCCGTGGAGCACGCGGCCTTTATCAACGGCGCGGCCAGCCACGGGCTGGAGATGGACGACGCCAGTTATGACGCCGGTGGGCACCCGGCCGTCGTCATCCTGCCGGCCGCCATGGCGTTGGCGGAGACGGTAAACGCCAAGGGGAAGGATTTCCTTCTGTCGGTCATCTGGGGCTACGACATGATGACCCGGGTCGGACGCGGCGTCGTGCCGGACAACTGCTTCGAGCGCGGCTGGCATCCGACGGCCGTCTGCGGGATTTTCGGGGCGACGGTGGCGGCCGCCTGGCTCCTGAAGCTCGACGCGCCTAAGATCGCGCACGCGCTCGGGATCGCCGGGGGCTTTGCCTCGGGCAACCTCGAATGCTATGCCGACGGCTCGCTGACAAAACGCCTCAACCCGGCAAACGCCGCCATGGGCGGCGTCAACGCGGCGCGCCTGGCGGCCGTCGGATACACGGGACCGAAATGGGTTTTCGAGGGCAACCATGGGTTTTTCAAGTCCTATACGGACAACCCGACGCCGGAGCGCATGCTGGAAAACCTGGACTACAGCGAATACCCGATCGAGATTGCGTCCTTCAAGCCCTACGCGTGCTGCCGCTACAATCATTCTCCGATCGATTCCATCCTGAAGATCATGGCCGACCACAGCCTGACCGCGGAAAATATCGAGAAAATCGTCATCGATACCTGCAGCATGGCCATCCGTGCCGTCGTGGAACCGGCGCCGATCAAATTTGACCCGCCCAACGAGGCTGCGGCCCAGTTCAGCCTGCCGTACACGGCGGCCTGCGCGGCGCTTTACGGCGACGTGTCTGTGTCCCAGTTTACGGAGGAAAAATTGAAGGATCCCGCTCTCCGGAACTTCATCCATAAGGTCGAGATGGTCCACACGGGCGATATGGATCAGTATCTGCCGGATATCTTCGCGGCGTCCGTCACGATCCGGACGAAGGACGGCGGGGAGTATACGCACCTGACGAAATTCAGCAAGGGCGACCCCGAAAACCCGATGACAAAAAAGGAGATCAAGGACAAGTTCATGGCGCTCAGCCAGATGACCGTAAGCGCGAACAAGGCGAGAAAGATCTACGACACGATCATGGACATCGATCATCTTGCCACAATAAAGGATTTTACAAGGCTTCTTTGAGAAGATAGGTCACTTAATTTACTGAAAGGAACTGATAGTATGGCCAGATTGGAAAACAAGGTAGCACTGATAACCGGCGCGGGTTCGGGAATGGGCCGGGCATCGTCCCTGCTCTTTTCCAAGGAGGGCGCGAAAATTGTCGTTGTCGATTTCAATGAGGAGAACGGGAAAAAGGTTGTCGACGAGGTCAAGGCGCAGGGAGGCCAAGCCGCGTTTGTTTACGCGGACGTCTCCAAGGGCGCAGACTGCAAAAATGCCGCGGACTTTGCCGTCCGGACCTTCGGGAAGATCGACATCGTCTTCTGCTGCGCCGGCGTGGCGCAGAAGGGCGCGATGATCTGGGATCTCGACGAGAGCGAATTTGACAGGGTCATGAATATCAACACGAAATCGGCGTGGCTGATGGCGAAGTATACAGCCCTGGAGCTCAAGAAAAACGGGGGCTCGATGATCCTGGTCGGTTCGACGGCGGCCCTCCGGCCCCGTGCGACCCAGGGGCTCTACGGCGCGTGCAAGGCGGCCAACAATAACCTGACGATCGGCCTGGCGGCGGAGCTCGCCCCTGAGGCCCGCTGCAACTGCATCAATCCCGGCCCCACCTCGACGCCGATGCTGGCGACGTTCGTGCAGACCTTCAACGACCAGGTGGCCGCGGAAATCGCGGGGAGCACGCTCCTCAAGCACCTTGTGGACCCGGCGGACATTGCCAACGCCGCGCTGTTTTTTGCCAGCGACGAATCCCGGAGCGTGACGGGTGTTGCGATGCTGGTCGACGCCGGCGCAGACAAGGCGCGCGGGAAAAACTGACCGCCGAAGCCTGTTAAGACGGCTCGTCGTAGACGCTGCACACTGCTCCCGGTTGAAAGCACACATAAATCAAGGGACCTATGGTGTAATAACCATAAATTATAAGAAAGAGGTAACACAATGAAAATTATGAAAAGAATCCTGGTCCTGGTCCTCGCAATCGCCATGGCAGCCACCTTGCTGGTCGGCTGCGGCAGCACGTCAAAGCCCGACGATTCGTCAAGCGGCGGCGGCGCATTCGTCGCGCAAGGCAAAGATACCAACGTGGATCCCGTCAAAATAGCCGTCATTCCGCTCAGCCAGCTTGGATCGCTGAACATTCCGATCAACAAGGCTTTCGAGGAAAAGCTCTCGGAGTTCCCGAACATCACGATCGACCAGCTCGAAGCCAAGTATGACCCCACCACCCAGAT
>CAYMLM010000147.1:0-7537 GCA_964391385.1 uncultured Papillibacter sp. | reverse complement strand
TTCTCCCAGTGGGTCATAGGGCGCAAGCCCTATACCTTTTAGGGCGGCGGGCGGGAATTGAAATATGATATAATAAGGCAAAACTTATGTACAAGGGAGCATTCGGATTATGACGGATATGAAGCGGCAAGCGGCATCGGATATGCCGGAGCGGTGGGATGAGACGGTCGACGTGATCGTGATCGGGTCCGGCTTCGCCGGCCTGTCGGCGGCGGCCGAGGCGCGGACCGGCGGAGCCCGCGTCGTGATCCTTGAAAAAATGCCCTCTTTCGGCGGGAACTCGGTCATCGCCGGCGGCGGCTACTGCTGCTGGGACAGCCGTCTGAAGCTCCGGCAGCGGCTGGGGCTCGGGGACGATTCCCCGGAGCTGCATATGGCGGACACGATGAAAAGCGGCGGGTACTTAAACGATCCGGCGCTCGTCGAGGTGCTGGTACGGGAAGCGCCGGCCGGGCTCGACTGGCTTTTGGACGCGGGCGCGGTCTTCCGGGAGACGGTGAACAGGATCGGGGGCCACAGCGCCTACAGAAGCCATCACGCCGCGTGCAACCTGGCGAAGGTCCTCAAGGACCGCGCGCTGTCGCTCGGGGCGGAGCTTCGGGTGAACACGGCGGTCACGGCGCTCTGCCGGGACGGCGCCGGCGGCCCGGTGCGGGGTGTGCGCGCATTGTCCGGCGGGACGGAAAAGACGATCGCAGCGCGGCGGGGGGTCGTCGTCGCGTCCGGCGGATTCGGCGCGGACGCCCAGCTGCGCTCGGAGGTCAGCCCGGCGCTCAGCGCGGCCGTCGGCTGCACCAACCACAGGGGCGCCACGGGCGAGCTGCTCCGGTACGCCCGCGAAATCGGCGCGCAAGCAATCCAGCTGGAATATATCCAGCTGTTCCCCTGCGCCGAGCCGGTTGGCGGCCGGATCGACAAATACGCGCTCGACTGCTATTCCGGCCCCGGCTACGGGCTGATCTATGTCGACCGGACGGGCCGGCGGTTCGTCAACGAGCTGGAGGGGCGCGACGTCGTCTCCGACGCGCAGCTGAGAGGCTGCGCGAAGCCCACGTATTCCGTCCTGAACGGCGCTGTCTTCGAAAAGCTCGGCAGGACCGCCGAGGAGCTCGAACGGGGCGTTGAATCCGGGCGTCTCAAGCGGGCGGACACGGTCCGGGAGCTGGCCGGCGCGCTCGGCATCCCGGCCGGTGCGCTGGAGGAAACCGTCGCGCGGCGGGGTGAGACCGTCAAAACCGGCGTCGACCCGGATTTCGGAGAGCCCGTAACGGATCAAATGACGGCGCTCGCCGAGGGGCCGTTTTACGCGGCCGCGCAGTGGCCGTCCGTGCATTACACCATGGGCGGGCTGCGGATCGACGCGCTCGCGCGGGCGCTCGACATCAGGGGCGTCCCGATCCCCCGGCTGTACGCGGCCGGCGAGGTCTGCGGCGGCATCCACGGGAAAAACCGTCTGGGCGGCAACGCCATCGCCGAGTGCGTGGTGTTCGGGCGCATCGCCGGGAAGAACGCGTCGGCGGCTGACTAGATCAGCAAACGAAGTTTAGTTGTTAGTTTCAAGGTGCTTGTTGTTAGCAGACGATGGGTAAGAACGTTATCCGTTTATCCCGGCGGGTCATAGGGCCGCAGGCCCTATTCCTTTTTTGGGCGGTGGGCGGGATTAGAAAAAGCCATGCCGCGATGTTTTATATGATCAACCAGTTATCGAACGGTATAATTTGGAACATACGCACGGAATTACCGTCTAATGCCTACTATAAGAACCGGCCGCAACACCGGCCGGAGCGGATGAGCGAGGAGTGCCATGTGAGGAAAAGGGGAACTTTTGTCCTGGCGGGGCTGCTGGTGCTGCTCACTGCCTGCGCGCAGCTGCCGGCGGAGGATGCCTCCATTCAAACGGCGGGAGGCTCGGCAATGGCTTCCGGCGAGGCCGCGCAGGAAGCACCGGGGCCCGGCGCGACGGAATCGGGCGGCGTTGTGCTGCCGAACGGACCTGTGCCGCAGTCGGAATATGCGGCGCCGAGCCCGCCCGCGCGGTTTTACGAGGACGTCACGCTCGAGCTGGTCCCCCGGGACGACTACGGACGCATCTGGCCGTACCTGGGCGGGCACCTCACGATGATGTGGATGCAGGGCGAGCTCTACGGACTGTGCGACGAGGCGGGCCGCATTTTGTGCGACCCCGTGTTCAATCGGGCGGAAATCCTGGAAAAGGACGGGCATCGGCTCTATAAGCTCACAAAATACGGCCATGACGAAAATTATAAAGACACGTCGAAAATCACGCTGGCCAAGCTCGACGGCAGCTGGGCCCGTGAATATGACGACGTGGAAACCGTGTGCCACAGCACGGAGTTCGCCCAAGAGCAGGCGCTCCAGTGGCGGGAGGACGTGGTCTACGACTACATCGCCGTCTGCCTCGGCGGAAAATGGGGCGTCATCGATTACGAGGGCAACGAGGTCCTTCCCTGCGTCTACAGCGCGCCGGTCTGCTTTTCGGAAGGGGTCGCTTCCGTGCTGTCCGACGACGGCGGGACCTTCAGCTTTATCGACGCCACCGGCGCTGTCGTCCTGGGCCCGTTCGGCACGCCGCCGGCCCAGATCAGCTTTTACGAGATGGGCGGCGACGCCGCGCTGCCGCTCAATTACGGGCTCATCTTCTGCGAGGGGCGCGTGCGTTTTTACGAGGACGGGAAATACGGCGTCGTCGGCCGGGACGGCAACGTCGTCGTGCCGGCGCAGTATGATTTCATCTCCTCGTACGCCGACGGCACGGCGGAGTTCCTGACGAGCGGCGGCCCGGACGGGCGCAGTCTGGCCGGCGTCCTCGGCCCCGAAGGCGAGGTGCTGCTGGAGCCGACGGACGTCTGGTTCTATAAAACCGGGGACGGAACGGTCCTCCTCCAGGAGTCAACGGGCCCGGTGTCGCTCGACCTTTTCACCGGCGAGCGCGCGCCGTGGAGCGGCAGCGGCGCGCCAAGCTACATGTGCGACAGCACCGGCGTATACATCACGTGGGCGGGCGGCGGGCTCGATGTCCCGGGCGCCGCCTGTGTGGCGCTGCTCGAAAACGGCAATTTCGCCCTGACCTTAAAGGGCGGGCGCGAGACGTGGATCATCGCCGACCGGAGCGGCAAAACGGTTGCGGGGCCCTTTGACGGGCGCGCGAATTCCGCCGTGGGGGGCCTTATCCAGGTCTACCTGGGCGAGCCGTACGATCCGTCGACCGGGGAGTACTGGACGACGCTGTACGACGAGACGGGCAGGCGGCTCCTGGACGGCGAGTATCTTATGATCCTGCCGTTTGACGGCCGGTATCTCGTCCGCACCGACACGGCCGCGGGCCTGCTGGACGAAAACGGCGGCTGGGTGATCAAAGCGCCGCTGTACGACTACTTAAACGACTGAGGAGGATTCACATGAAACGTGCCTTAACACGGATGCTCGTCTGTGCCGTCATGCTGACTTTTGCCGCCTGCGGGACGGCCGGTCCCGCGCCGGAGACGTCCGCGTCCGGTTCTGCGGCGGCGTCGCCGGAGGGCTTTCGGTTCACGCCGGAAAATATGCCGCGCATCGACGGGTCGACCGCGACGATCCCGCTCATCTCGGCGGTGCGGTCGGTGCTGCTGGGCATAGAGCGGGAGGACGGCGTCACGGTCTCCGGGACGGACAACGCGTACGTGAAGCTGATCGACGGCGAAGCCGACGTGCTGCTCGTTTACGCCCCGGCGCAGTCGTCGCTCGATTACGCCGAGGAACAGGGCGCCGGGCTCGAGATGGCCCCCATCGGGAAGGACGCGCTGGTGTTTCTCGTCAATGTGAAAAATCCCGTTTTGAGCCTGACGCCCGAGCAGCTCGTCGGCATCTATTCCGGCCAGATCGCAAACTGGAAGGACGCGGGCGGCGGGGACGCCGAGATCCGCGCGTATCAGCGCCAGACGCGCTCCGGCAGCCAGACCATGATGGATAAGCTCGTCATGAAGGGCACGCCGATGGCCCAAGCGCCGGAGGGCTACGTCATCGGCGAGATGGGCACTCTGGTGGACGCCGTGGCCGTCTACGACGGCGCGGAATACTCCATCGGCTACAACGTGTACTACTACGTCAGCCGCATGAAGCTCGACGAGCACGTCCGCCTGCTCGAGGTGGGCGGCGTCGCGCCGTCCGTCGAGTCCATCTCCTCGGGGGAATATCCGTTCGTCAACGACTTTTACGCCGTGATCCGGTCCGACGCGCCGGAGGGCAGCCCGGAAAGAATCCTGTTCGACTGGATACAGTCGGAGGGCGGACAGGCGCTCGTCCGGTTCGAGGGGTACGCCACGGCGGGCTGACGGCGGGCGGATATTTGAAAAAAATAAGGGACGCCTATCGGCGTCCCCTTTTGAAGTCAGGCTTATTTCTTTTTGCTGTTTTTCTCGTAGATGAGGCCGAGGCCGCGCAGGAGAAGGTTCTCGTCGAAAATGATCTCATGCCGGCAGTACTGGACGATGCGGGCGGCCAGCCCGCCGGTGGCGACGACGGTCGTCTTCACGCCGAGCTCCTCCTCGATACGGTCGATCATGCCGTCGATCATCGACGCCGTGCCGAAGATCGCGCCGCTCTTCATGCAGTCGATCGAATTGGCGCTGACGACCTTTTCCGGCGGCTCGATCGGCACCTTCGGCAGCTGCGAGGTCCCGCTGGAAAGCGCGTTCATCGACAGCGCGACGCCGGGGAACAGCGCGCCCCCGATGAAGCTGGCGTTTTGATCGATGACGGAGATGGTCGTGGCGGTGCCCATGTCGAAGATGACGACGGGCAGCCTGTAGGCCGCGATGGCGGCCACGCCGTCGGCCACGAGGTCGCTGCCGAGCTGGGCGGGGTCGTCGATGAGGATGTTCATCCCCGTCTTGATGCCCGCGCCGACGATCAGGGCGTGTTTGCCGGTGATCTTTTTGACCGCGTTTTTCAGGACGTTTACAAGCGGGGGCACGACGGACGAGATGATCGCCCCGTCGAAGCCGCCGCAGTTGAAGCCGTCGAATTCCAGTATGCTTTTGATGCCGGCGGCGTACTCGTGCTCGGTCTTGTATATGTCGGTCACCATCCGGAAAACGTGCGAGATCTCCCCGCCGTCAATACAGCCGATGACGATGTTCGAGTTGCCGACGTCAATGGCAAGGATCATGAAACCTAAACTCCTTTATTCTTCTGTTTCACCGGCAGATAAATCCGCAGCGCCGTGCTGACCGCGGCCCCGACGACAAAGCAGAGCAGCGCCTCGATGAGGCCCTGAAGCCCGACGAAAGCCACGATGAAGGGTATGATGTTCATATCGCCCCTGAAACCCATGATGTAATCGGTGCTGCCGAATATCAGCATCAGGGCCGTCATGAAAAAGATCGTATTCAGAAGCGCGCCCGACAGGCTCGCCACCGCGAACGGGAAGATGTTCTTCTTTCTTTCGGGGTTGTACATGGCTTTGAATATCAGCCCGCACAGCCAGCCCATGAGAATCCTCGGTACGAGACAGACGACGAGCGTGCCGATCGGGGAAATGCTGAGGAGCATGCCGCCGAATACGCTCTTGCCGAAACACTCCCAGAAGCTCAGGAGTCCGAAAACGCCGCCGAGGATCGCGCCCTCGGCCGGACCGAGTATGATCGCGCCGATGATGACGGGGATCTGCATGATCGTCATCTCGATGCCGAACGTCTTGATCATGCCGAGTCCCGTGATTTCCATCAGGAGCAAAATTGCGACAAGTACGGCCATACGTACCATCTTGCCTGTGCTGATGACTGCTTTACTCATATTAAATTCCTCCTGCTGCTGCTCTAAGTATTTTAGATGCAGCGCAAATATATTCAGCGCCGGTTCAGTCCGCCGGCACCCGCCTCATTTTACAGGGTAGCAGGTGAGATTGCAACTGTTTTTATGTGAAAAATCTTGCCGTCTGGCCGTGCGCCGATGACACGGCGACCGATAGCTCCGGAAATTTTTCGCGCAGGAAGCCGGCCAGGACGGGCGTCACGACGTTCTCCGTGCAGAAGTGGTCGCCGTCGATCAGGTTGACGCCCAGCTCCTTTGCCTCCAGAAAGACGTCGTATTTGATATCGGCCGTCAGGAATGTGTCGCAGCCGTGCGCCGCGGCGTGCTTCAGCTCGCCGCCGCCGGAGCCGCCTGCGACGGCGACCTTGTGCGCGTCCCGCCCGGCGTCGTGGTAGCGCAGGCCGTCCGTGCCGAGCGCGGCCTTGAGCGTTTTGAGATAGTCGGCAAGCTTCACGGGCGCGGGGAGATACCCGACGCGGCCGTACGAGTAGGCCAGCCCCGCCTCGTCGAAAACGTCCTCGCTCAGGAGCGCCGTCCGCGTCAGGCCGGCCGCGGCGGCCAGCGCGTCGTTGACGCCGCCCATCGCGGCGTCGAGGTTCGTGTGCATGCAGACGGCGGATATGCCGTGCGATATAAGCGCCGTGAGCTTGCGGCCGGTGCGGTCGCAGTCCGTCACGCTTTTGAGCGAAAAGAAAAGCGGATGGTGCGAGACGACGAGCTGCGCGTTTTCCCGCACGGCCTCCGCTATGACCTCGTCCGTGATGTCGAGGGCGACGAGGATTTTCGAAACGTCGCCGTCCGCGAAGCCCGCGAGGAAGCCGACGTTGTCGAAATCCATCTTGAGGATTGGCGGGGCGAGCGTTTCAAGCGCCCCGTGTATCTGTTTTACCTTGGCCATCTGTCCGTCTCCTCCTTTATGCGCAGGAGCGCCCCGTACGCGCTTTCCTGCCGACTGAGTTCCTCCGCGCCACCGGCGGCTCGTCTGAGCCCCTCGACGGCGCGCCGCTTTTTCGCGGCCAGCCGGTCTATATACTCGGGCAGGAGCGCGTCCCGCTTCTTGAGCAATATCGAAAGCGGCGTCCCGTCCGAACGGCCCGCCTGCGCCAGCAGCACGATATACAGCCTCCCGTCGTCCCGGACGAGCGACGCGTCGCGGATGGCATAGCCGCCGGCCCGGAGCCAGTCCGCGAGTTCGTCGGTCTTCGACTGCGGCTGGAGGACGCACCGGACGCCGTCCGCCCGGGTCCAGTCGGCGCGCCCGAGGATGCCGAGCATCGTCTCGCCGCCCATGCCGGCGAGGAGCACCGTATCGAGCCCCGCGTCGCGAAGCCCGTCGAGGCCGTCCGTCTGGACGAACTCGATTTGATCGGCAACGCCGTACAGGCGGGCCGAAGCCCGCGCGCGCTCGAGCGGGCCCTTCCTGACGTCGGCGGCGACAATCCTGCGGGCAAGGCCGTTTTGCGCGAGATACACGGGGATATAGCCGTGGTCGGTCCCGACGTCCGCGACGGCCGCGCCCGGCGCCACATAGCCGGCCACGGCGTCAAGGCGCGGCGTGAGTCTCATCTGTTTCATAATCCTCATAATACTACAAATTCTGCAGCGTCAATAAACCTTTTATGCCTCCCAGAGTTCCGCCGCGCACGGCGGAAATCAAATCCGTCATTTCCGAGGACATGCGCATCGGAAATGATACCGCTTATTAAGGTCGCGGCTGAGCGGCCTT
>CAYMLM010000146.1:2229-7597 GCA_964391385.1 uncultured Papillibacter sp. | reverse complement strand
CACCCTATCCTACACTCTTTCCCTACACGACGCTCTTCCGATCTACATCGCCCGGACCATTGAAGCGATACTCATCGCTAAAACCTGAGCCTAAATACCGGCTCCGGCATGAGTATTTGCGGAAAACAATTTTGGCGCGTTATTTTTTCGACGGCCGCGGGCAGAATATATAAGCCAAGCGGAAAGGAGTGCAGTATGAAAGCGATCGTAGACAAGTCCGGCTGCATCAGCTGCGGCCTCTGCGTCAATACCTGCCCGGAGGTTTTCCGATTCGACGACGACAACCTGGCGGAAGCTTATGCGGACGTCACACCTGAACAGGAGGCGGACGCCGTCGAAGCGCGCGACGGCTGCCCGGTTTCAGTCATATCGATCGAGGATTGAGCGGCAAGCAAGCATGCCGCCGCAGCCGATAAAGCCGCCGCCTGTTCCCGCGGCGGCTTTATTATTTGTTTTGCGCCATAAGTACCACATCCCGGCAAAGCTGAATAAATTATATAAGGCGGGAGGCACGAAGTCCGCCGACCATACAACGGAAGGCGAAATTTAAGCGAGGTGAAGCTATTGACTACGAGAGAGTTGTTCGCCAGAATGATCCGGTGCGAAGCCGAAGGCGAAGGCGAGGCGGGCATGCAAGCTGTCGCGTCCGTCATCATGAACCGCGTTCACGTGCCCTACGGCGAATATCTTAGAACGGGACAGGGCGACCTGCGCAGGGTGCTCCAGCAGTTTTGCCAGTTCACCTGTTACAAAACGACCGTCGCCGGCACGCCGAACCCGCAGAACGTCTGGTCGATGACGCCAAAGCAGGAACACTACAGAATTGCCGACTGGGCGCTCGGCGGCGGCACCTATCCGGCACTTACAAGCCTGACACTGTGGTATATGAACCCGTTTGTACCAACCTGCCCGAATCCGTTCCCATATAACGGCACGGGGTATTGGCATACACGTGTACGCCAGCACTGCTTTTACAATCCCACAGCGGCCTATACCAGAACTTAATTTAAAAGGTGGTTTTTCATGAATAACAACAATCTGAACTGGTCAGAAAACCGTGTCGTCGGCAACGCCGGCGCTGCTGCGAACAAACCGTACAAAGAAACTCCAATGACCCCGTACAGGGATACCGGGCCGTCCGGGTACGAGATGCCGGAATATCAGCAGCAGGGCGCCTCTCCTTCTACATACCAGCACTCGGCCTCCATGCCATACCAGCAGGAGGTGCCGGGCATGGAGGGCACGTCAACCCGCAACGACGCCTATGCGCCGAATCCGGTATTCAACGTCCCGGGACCGCCTTCCGTGATGGACCCCGGTTACATACCGGGATACCTCAGAACACAGGTCGGCAAGAGGGTCCGCGCCGAATTCGTCTTCGAAAACCTCTATCTCGATAAAACAGGTATTTTAAGAGACGTCGGCTACAACTATTTTGTCCTCGAGGACAACGCCACCGGCGCCATGGTCATGTGCGATCTGTATTCGGCCCGGTTTGTCACCTCGGTCTGACCGGCCCCGCGTCACAAAAAATCCCCCGGATTAAAATCCAGGGGATTTTTCTTCTGCGTTTTTCGCTACCTGCTGTAATTGATGCGGGATTGCCTGTACAGCTCTTCCCGGTAGGCCGGCGTCAGATTTCCCGCGCCGCTGTGGCTGAAATAAGACGGCTTGTCCGGGCGGCAGAACCTGTCGGCGTATTCCCGGGCCATCTCCCGCTGCTTCTCCTCCGGCGTCCCGGCCGGGTCGAACAGGTCGGGAATGACGCCGATGAGGAGCTTGTCGCCGTAGAGTTCGTAAATTTTCTGCGTGTCGTTCATAGCCTGGCCGCCCCAGGCATCCCAGCCGGCCTTGATCATGTTCGGCACCTGTTTCATGACCTGACCGCAGCTGTGCAGCTCGCAGAATTTGCCCTTCGAATGCAGAAAATCCGTGACCCGTTTCATGTGGGGCACGATCATCTCCTCGACCGTTGCCGGCGAAAAGAACGTCTCCTTCTGGCTGCCCCAGTCGTCGTGGAAATAAAAGCCGTCAACGGCGGGAAACCATGTGATGTACTTCTCGAAAATCCGGATGTACAGGTCCGCGAGCCTGCCGAAGAAAGCGTGGACAGCTTCCTGCTGGTCCTCGTCCACGAGCGCCAGGATCGCGCCCTCGAAGTCCATCAGGGAGATGAGCCGCTCGAAAAATCCCGTCTGGAACCACGCCATATTGAATTTGTCGGTGGCCAGATACGCGGAATTGTTTTCCCTCGCGCTGCCCTCCCAGTCCCATTTGTCGATGTCGGGCCAGACAAGCTTGTCTTTGATCTCGTTGGCGTTGCCTATGAGCGGTTTCCCCGGGCGGACCATCGAGCCGCCGGCCTGCGGGACATATTCCCATTCGATCCCGAACATGTCGGGGCCTCCGCCCTTGCCCGGATCAAACGGCTGCGCTTCGAACACAAGGGCGCGCGCGACGTTGTCGGGCAGTATCCTCGGTGTAAAGATCCGCTCATCAACAAGTCCGAGTATCTGCCAGCAGCCTTTCCCGGAAAACGCGCCCCGCACCGCTTCCCTGGCCGTCACGGGCGTGTTGTAGAGCTTTATGGCGGGCATGAACGGGCTTTCCGGCATCTCGCCGACGACTTCGAGTTCTTTTTCATCGAATCTGGGTATTGACATACAAAAACCTCTGCCTCCTGGTTGCTTTAATCTCAGCTCGCAGTGCTGATTATACATGCATCCTCTTGCTGGTTCAACCGCCAAACAGGATAACTTTGACCGCCGCACTCCAACCTGCCTGTCAATACGTATATTTATTTTCAGCAGACAGTCTTTTTCAGGCCTAGGAAATATTGACAGGCAATATCCTGTGTAATATAATTACAAAGATGCTATATATAACCGATATCCTATTGTATAGTTTCAACAAAAAGTATCGCAAAGGAGGATGAAAAGCACTAAGGAATGAGCGCCCATGACAAACCCAAGGCGTACTTGATACTATTTTAAGGAGGAGCATTATGTCGGAGCCTACCATTGCAGCTAAGGACACGAGCTTGCGCAAAGACAAAATCGGCATCGCTTTCGGCCATTTCGGTTACAACCTCGGCGCGGCGGTTATCATGACGTTTATCACGTATTTCCTGACGGATAACATGCTGATCTCGGCAGCCAGCGTTTCCTTAATCCTCTTAGTATCACGCATTATCGACGCGATCACGGACCTGTGGATGGGTTCGCTCCTCGACAGGTGTAAAAGCAAACTGGGCAAGGCCCGCCCGTGGCTGATCTGGATGGCGGCGCCCGCCGTCATCTCCATGGGCCTGCTGTTTACCGTACCGCCGTTTAATGAGACCGGGAGAATCGTCTATTCCTTCATCACCTATAACCTGTTCGCTTTCTTTTACATGACAGCGCTGGCGCTCCCCGTCAACGCGCTTGTGGCGCTTATTACCTCGAATATGAAGTCCCGCCTGGTCCTCAGCCAGATTTCCGGCTTTTTCATGACGCTCGGCGCCGTTTTCATGAACTATTTCTCAACGCCCGCGATCACCTGGCTCAGCGGCGGAACCCCGAACAATATGGGATATTTCCTTTACTTTACCGGCATAGCCCTGATCGGCGTCATCTTTATGATCATCTGCTTCGTCCTGACGAAGGAACGGGCTCAGGAGGAGCTTGAGTCCAAGGAAAAGAAGGTTCCCTTTAAAATCGCCGCCCCCGCGGTGCTCAAAAACAAATACTGGTGGAACGGCATGGGCATCTGGCTCGTGACGAACCTCGTCCCGGCCTGCTGGGCATCCACCTTTTATTACTGCATTTACTGGACGAACAATCAGGTGGACGGCGGCCAGCTGATGGCCCTTTTATGGGGCGGCATCACGGCCGGTATCCTGATATTCATCCCGATATCGAGAAAGATCGGGAAAGCCAATTCGGCCGCGCTCGGCCTTTGTCTGCAGGCCATCGGCTCGGTCATGCTCTGGTTTGCCCCAACCTCCATTGCGATGGTCTGGATATCGACCGTCTTCCGTTCCGTCGGCGTCGGCGGCCTGTCGGGCAACATGAACGCCATGCTGGCCGACGTTGTCGAATACGGCGAATGGAAAACCGGCATACGCACGGAGGGTATGATCTACAGCGGCGCCTCCTTCGGCGCGAAGGTCGGTTCAGGTCTCGGCGGCGCCGTCGTGGCCGGCCTGCTGGCCTGGGGCGGATACAATGCGCTCGCAGCAGAACAGACGGCAAAGGCCTTGACGTCCATAAAGGTCGCTTTTATCGCCGCGCCGTTCGTCGGCACCGTTCTCATCATCATCCTGCTCCTGCTCTTCCGGGTGGAAAAGCTGATGCCAAAGATCAAAGCGGAGCTCGAGGAACGAAGAAAACAATCCGCTACATAGCAAAAAATGAAAGCGGGGCTCCGGAAAGGCAGCCCCGCTTTTTCATTGTTTACTTGCCGTAATTGATGCGCGACTGTCTGTACAGTTCTTCCCGGTAGGCCGAAGTCAGCAGGCTCCCGGAATAGAGATTGAATAAGGACGGCTTGTCCGGCCGGCAGAATTTGTCGGCATATTCCCTGGCCAGCTCCCGCTGCTTCTCCTCCGGCGTCGTCGCCGGGTCGAACGGATCGGGCGCGACGCCGATAATAATCTTATCGCCGTACAGCTCATAAATCTTGTGCGTGTCGTTCATCAGCTGCGGGACCCAGGCGTCCCATCCGGCCTTGATCATATTCGGAACCTGTTTGAGATTCTGGCCGCAGCTGTGCAGCTCGCAGAACTTGCCCTTCGAGTGCAGAAAATCCGTGACCCTTTTCATATAGGGCACGATCATCTCCTCCGCCGTCGCGGGCGAGAAGAACGTCTCCTTCTGGCTGCCCCAGTCGTCGTGGATGCAGAACGCGTCGATCTGCGGGAAGTACTGGAGGTACTTTTCAAATATCCGTATGTACAGGTCGCTGAGTTTATCAAAGAAGTCCCTGACGGCGTCCGTCTGGTCCTCGTCGACCATGGCCACGATCGCGCCCTCGAAATCCATAAACGAGATGAGCCGTTCATACCAGCCGTTTAAAAACCAGCAGATGTTGTACGCGGGTCTCGACAGATACTCGACGTTGGCCTTCGCGCAGCCTTCCCAGTCCCATTTGTCGATATCGGGCCAGCGGACTTTGTCCTTTATTTCGTTGGCGTCCTCGACAAAGGGCTTGCCCGGGCGCACCATGGACCCGCCGACCTGAGGGACAAACTCCCATTCGATGCCGAACATATCGGCGCCGCCCGTCTGGGGCGTTTTCGTCCCGTCAAAAACAAAGGCGCGCGCGATGTTGTCGGGATTGCATTTCGGGGAAAACATCGTCATTTCCATGGACGTGATCTGCCAGATCG
>CAYMLM010000146.1:0-2219 GCA_964391385.1 uncultured Papillibacter sp. | reverse complement strand
CAGATCGGTTTTCGGTTATACAAAGCCGCGTAAGCTTCTTTCGGCGTCACCGGGGTGCTGTAAACGTCGACGGGGGGATTGCCCATCATACCCGGCAGGGTCGCCACAACCTTCAGTTCCTTCGGGTCAAACACAGGTATTGCCATATCCTACCTCCCTGATTGTGAGTTGCTTTTGATTGTTTAATTATTATACCGACGCGGCTTTTAAAAATCAAACGAATTGCAGACATATTTTTGTACTTTCAAACGTTGTTTTTTTGTACAATTAAAGGATATGCATTTTTTGCGGATGAGCCGGCGAATAGAATCGGACTGCCGAACCATAATAACGCCGAAGAAAACGGGAAGGGAGCCGGCGCAATGGAAACCATGCTGTGCAGCGTGACAGGTATTGAGAATAAGGAAAATAAAACAGAGATCAAAAACGCGCTTAAAAAAATCGAGGGCGTCGGTCAGATCGGCGTGAATCTCGTCAGCGGGACCGTCAAAATCAACTACAATCCGCCCGCGACGGAAAACGTTATAAAAAACCGGATCGAGGAATCCGGGTTTAAAATCGTTTACGAATAAACGCTCTGAAAACAAGCCGGCGGGAAGCGAACAAGTCGCTTCCCGCGTTTTTCCATAATTGACAAAAAGTTGTCCGACGACTATTATTAAGATGATCTCAATACATACCAACGGGAGCGGGCGCCTGTGAAAGACAAAAGATGCATTTTCCTGACGGCGGCCGAACTTGCCGCGGCAGCCGCCCTCATTGTGTTCGACGTGCTTATCCCGGCTGTGCTGGTGCTTGTTCTGGCAGCCGTTTCACTTTTAATACGCAGGGAAAAGCCGTCCGACCTGGGTTTGAAAAAACTCAAAAAGCCGCTTCAGACAGCCGCCATTGTATTCGGTCTGACCATTGCCTGGACTCTTATTGACGCCGGTCTTTTCATGCCGGTCCTGAACCGGCTGACCGGTACCGTTCAGGACTTAAGCGCCTATGAGAACCTTAAGGGCGATATCGGTCAGTATCTGTATTTCTTGGCGGCGGGCTGGACGCTGGCTGCGGTTGTGGAAGAAATTGCGTTTAGGGGCTACATACAGGAAAGACTTTCGGGGCTTTTTAAAAACCGGAGAGCCGGCATCATTGCCGCCGTTGCCGTTTCCTCGCTGCTTTTCGGGCTGATCCACACCGAGCAGGGGATGGTCGGCGTTGTCATCACGGCCCTGGACGCCGTCTTTTTCAGCATCGTGAAAATCAAATTCGAGAATAACACCTGGGCGTCCGTCCTGGCGCACGGCTTCAGCAATACAATCGGGATTACCGTTTTTTTCTTCACGGGACCGATCTATGGACTCTGGTAGCTTTCAGAGCACGAAACAGGCCGTTCCCCGGCCGGTTTTTCATTCATGTCAGCAGCGCCCGGACCTGTTCTTCCTTTCCATGCAGGACGCAGCCGCCCAGATGCTCGCCCTGCATGAGACCGCCGAGATGCAGCTTTTTAAACAGCGGCGAGGCGAGCGCTTCTCTGAGGCTGCAGGTTTTGAGGCTCGTATCTGAAAACGGCGAGAACGGGCACGGCTCGGCGCCGCCCGCCGGGTTGATGTGAATGAAGCCCCGACCTGCGGCCAAACAGCCGCCGAACGCCTCCTCGTCGCCGGGGAAAGCCACAAAGATCATCGTGTCGAATAAATGCCGCAGCTGGTCCTGGCGCGCGAGCAGGCGCGCGCGGTCGCCGCTGTCCGGCTCCGTCTCACCGGCTGTATCGGACACGGCTACGTATTCCACAAAGATCACCACCTGACACCCCAGGGCGCTCAGATTCCTTATGTAAGCCGGATCGGTCACGCTGTCGATGTTCTCTTTCGTAACGGTGATCGACGCGCCGAAGAGTATCCCCTTCGACTTGAGCCGCGCCATAGCCTCCGTCAGAAGCGCGTATACGCCGTTGCCGCGCCGCGCGTCCGTCTGCGCTTCGTCGCCCTCGAGGCTGAGGATCGGCACGAGGTTGCGGTTTCTGTGGAACAGCGCCGCGGCGTCCTCATCAAAAAGCGTCCCGTTCGTAAAGACCGGGAACAGGATGTCCGGATATCCCGCGGCCGCTTCAAGCACCTTCCGGCGCATCATCGGTTCGCCGCCGGCCAGAAGGATGACCGAGACGCCGAGCGTCTGCGCCTCGCCGAATATGCGAACCCATTCCGCGTCTCCAAGCTGGCCGGCGCAGGACGTTT
>CAYMLM010000145.1:0-7690 GCA_964391385.1 uncultured Papillibacter sp. | reverse complement strand
CTCGAGGCGCTCGCGAAAACCGGGGCGGAGGTGCTCGACGCGACGTGCCCGGACGTGGCGAAGATTCACAGGATCGTGCGCACGGAATCCGAGGCGGGCCGGACAGTCGTCCTCATCGGAGAGAGGACACACCCGGAAATTACTGCCATCTCCAGCTGGAGCGGCAGCTGCGCCGTCCTGGAAACGCCCGGCGAGCTCAGCCGCTGGCTGGACGAAAATCCGGTGAAAAAATGCGCGCCGATCTCGGTCGTTTTCCAGACGACAAACACGCGCGAGGTCTTCGAATCCTGCTGCGCGGAGCTAAAAAAAGAGTGTACAAATTACAAAATATTTGATACAATATGCAACGCCACGTCCAAGCGTCAGGAAGAGGCTAAAGAAATCTCCTGCATTGCAGACACCATGATCGTCATCGGCGGCAGGGCCAGCGCGAACAGCCTGAAACTTGCCGAAATATGCAGACAGTATTGCGGAAGAGTATTTTTTGTCGAAACTGCGGATGAGCTTGACATTTCTAAATTCAGTGAGTCTGACACAGTCGGAATTACTGCAGGCGCTTCCACGCCGGCGTGGATAATTGAGGAGGTCTGTCAGATGTTGAGTGATGAAATGAATAGGGAAGACACAAGCGGCATGAATGAGACCGGCGAAAACGAAGCCGTAAAGGAAGCGGCCGCCATGCCTGAAGATGCCGCCCCCGGGATGGCTGAGAGCGCCGGCACGCCGGCCGACGCCGAACCGGCCGGGAACGGGCCGGAAGCCGCGGCCGAAACGGAAGCGGAGGATGCGGCCGGGGCAGAAAAACCAGGCGAGGATTTAAACGGCGAAGCCGGCATAAATATAACCGAGGAAGAGGCAGACGAGGCCGCCGACGACGAGACGAAGCCTGCGGCGGAAACCTTCGAGGAAATGCTCGAACGGTCCATCAAGACGCTGTCAACCGGGGAAAAGGTGAGCGGCATCGTCGCCGCCATCACCCCCACTGAAATTTCGGTCGATCTGGGTACGAAGCAGTCAGGCTACATACCCCTGACGGAGTTTACGGACGACCCAACGGTCAAGATCGAAGATATCGTGAAGCCCGGAGATAAAATCGAGGCTTTCGTCCTGCGCGTCAACGACGTCGAGGGCACGGTCATGCTATCCAAAAAGCGCCTGGATTCCGTCAAGAACTGGGAAGACATCGAGACGGCCAAAAACGAGCGGACGATCGTCGAGGGCACCGTGACCGAGGAAAACAAGGGCGGCGTCGTCGTCTCGGTCAAGGGCGTGCGCGTTTTTGTCCCGGCCTCTCAGACAGGCATTCCGAAGGACGACCCGATGACGCCTCTCGTCAAGACGAAGGTGCGGCTGCGCATCACGGAGGTCAATCACTCCAGGCGCCGCGTCGTCGGCTCCATCCGCAGCGTCACGAACGACGAGCGCCGCGAAAAGACGGAGAAGATCTGGAACGAAATCGAGGTCGGCAAGCATTACAGCGGCGTCGTCAAATCCATGACGTCGTACGGCGCGTTCGTCGACATCGGCGGCATAGACGGCATGGTCCACGTCTCCGAGCTGAGCTGGACGCGCATCAACCAGCCGTCCGACCTTCTGAAGGTGGGCGACGAGGTCGAGGTCTACGTCATCTCGTTCGACCGGGAGAAAAACAAAATCTCGCTCGGCTACAAAAAAGACGACGACAACCCGTGGGTCCAGTTCACGAAGAAATACGAGATCGGCGACACGGCCGGCGTGAAGATCGTCAAGCTCATGCCGTTCGGCGCGTTTGCGGAGATCCTCCCGGGCGTCGACGGACTCATCCACATCTCGCAGATCACCGACCACCGGATCGGCCTGCCGTCCGAGGTGCTGTCCGAAGGCATGGCCGTGGACGTGCGGATCACCGATATCGACACGGAAAAGCACAAGGTCTCGCTGAGCATACGCGCGCTGCTGGAGGACCCGAAGGCGGCCCCTGCGGACGCGTCCGATACCGACGAGGCATAACGGCGGCTTTCGCGGCAAAAAAGCAAAGAAGCTATACCGGAAACGTATTCCTGTGCGTTTCCGGTATATTTTTCTCAAAACTGGCAAAAAACTATTACAGGCGGAATTATGCCGCAATACAGTGATATTTGACGGCGGGGCCGCGCGCTTTTGTCCCGCGGGGAAATAGTTGACGAAAACACTTGATATATCATACAAAAAGGGTATATAATGATAGTAAGATTTATGATATGGCAGGGTTTTTCAGCAGGAAAAGGGAGTAGGATATGTTCAGAGTTGGCGATATGATCGCGCACCCCATGCACGGGGCCGGCATCATAGAAAGGATTGAAGAGAAGAAAATAGAGGGCTGCACCAGACAGTATTACGTCCTCAAAATGCCCGCTGGCGGGATGGTTGTGATGATCCCCACGGAAAGCAGCGACGCCATAGGCGTACGGCCGATCGTGGATTCCGAAACGGCGGAATCGCTGATGAGGCTGATGTCGGAGATCGAAGCGGACATGACGGCAAACTGGAACAGGCGCTACCGCGAAAATATGCAGCGGCTCAAGAGCGGCGACCTGATCGAGGTCGCGCGGGTGGTCAAGGGCCTCATGACGCGCGACACGGAAAAGGGCCTGTCCACCGGCGAGCGCAAAATGCTGCACTCCGCCAAGCAGATTCTGATATCCGAGCTCGTATTGTCTCAGAAAAAAAGCTATGAAGAAGTCGAGACGCGCATCAATTCGGTACTGGCCTAGCCGTTGGCCCTTTCGCTTGACCGAAATTTGTCAGTTTACGCGTCGCGTTTAAGCGGGGGATACAGCCTCCGCCTTTTTCTATCACAAGGAGTATCCGTTTGGAGGAGACGCAGATGATTTCGGGACTCAAAAAGGTGCTGGACAAGGCCCTGCGGATCAACGCGTGCAGCGCCGTCGTCGCCGCCGCGGGCTCGTCGACCCGGATGGGCGGACTGGACAAGCTCTTTCTCGAGCTCGGGGGGATGCCGGTGCTCGCGCACACCCTGACGGCGCTGTCAAAATGCCACAGCATACGGGAGCTCGTCGTCGTAACTCGGCCCGAGGAACTCGAGAGGGTCGCCGCGCTGTGCCGGGAGTACTGTATTGAGAAGGTCGGGAAGATCATACCGGGCGGCGAAACGCGGCTGGATTCCGTTTATAATGGACTGCTGCAGATCTCGCCGGACGCGGACCTCGTGGCCATACACGACGGGGCGCGACCGTTCGTGACGGAGGGTCTCCTGTCGCTCGTGCTCGAGGCCGCGTCGAAATACGGCGCCGCCGCGCCGGCCGTGCCGGTCACGTCGACGATCAAGCGGGCCAAAAACGGCATGGTTCTCAATACGATCGACAGGGCGGAGCTCTTTGAGATACAGACGCCCCAGGTCTTCGCGTCCGCGCTCATCAAGGGCGCGCTTCAAAACGCCATCGACAAGTCGCTGTACATAACGGACGACTGCATGGCCATCGAGGCGCTCGGATGCCCCGTCAAGCTGACGTCGGGCTCCAGGGAAAACATCAAGCTCACGACGAAGACGGACATTCTCTACGCCGAAGCGCTGTTAGCAAGGAGGGAAGGCCATGAGAATCGGCCACGGGTATGACGCCCACCGGCTCAAGGCGGGCCGTCCGTGCGTCCTGTGCGGCGTGACGGTGCCGAGCGACGCCGGCCCCGACGGGCACTCCGACGCCGACGTGCCGGTCCACGCGCTGATGGACGCGCTGCTCGGCGCGCTGGCCCTCGGCGATATCGGCGCGTTTTTCCCGGACTCGGACATGCGTTACAAGGACGCGGACAGCCTCGGGCTTTTAAGGCTCGTCTGCGACGTGGTCAGGCAGCGCGGCTACGCGCTGGCAAACGCGGACATGACGATCGTGGCCCAGCAGCCGCGCCTGTCGCCGTACATCGCCCGCATGCGGGAAAAAACGGCCGAGGCGCTCGGCGTCGGCATCGACCGTGTCAGCGTCAAGGCCACGACGGAGGAAAAGATGGGCTTCACGGGCGCCGGGCTGGGGATCGCAGCCCACGCCGTCGTTTTGCTGGAAGAAGCATAAAACCGGATACGCGCGTTGACGGCGCTTAAAAGGATCTCCCGGCCATGCCGGGGGATCATTTTTCGACGCAAAAAAGGCAAAACCGAAAAGCGCCGGCCGGCATAATATGAGTTGACGGCACACCGCCGTAAGACGCGCCCGAAGCGCTTTACACGCGGGCCCCGCCGAAGTACTCAACCGGGAGGCCACCGCCAAATGGTTTATTATCTTCTGATCTGCCGGTCGCTCACGTACGCCCAGCGCGCGGCAAAAGCCCTTGAGCACGCCGGAAGCACGGCAATCGTCACAAAAGTGCCCCAGCACATCTCATCGGACGGCTGCGGGTACTGCGTCAAGGTTTCGTCCAAATACTTCTCAAACGCGCTTGTCGTGCTGAAAAACGCCGGATTGTATCCGCTTAAGATATACGTTTTGTATGCCGACGGCAACTACGGGGAAGTCAGTTTATGATCTATCTGGACAATGCCGCGACAACGCTCATGAAGCCGCCCGGCGTTTCAAGAAGCGCGGCCTGGGCGATCGGACATATGACGACGCCGGGCCGGGGCGTCCATCCGGCCGCGCTTGAAGCGGCCGAGACGGCCTACGCGTGCCGCCTGGCCGCCGCGAAGCTGTTCAACGTCGACAGTCCCGAAAACGTCGTTTTCACATTCAACGCCACGCATGCCCTGAATCTGGCCATCAAGAGCCTTGTGCGGCGCGACGGCAGGGTCGTCATTTCCGGCTACGAACACAACAGCGTCACGCGGCCGCTGACCGCGGTCGGCGCGCGCGTGGCGGTCGCCGCCTCAGAGCTCTTCGAGCCGGAGCTGGCGCTGCGCGCCTTCGAGCGCCGACTGAGCAGCGACACGTCCCTCGTCGTGTGCAACCACGTCTCGAACGTCTTCGGCTACATCCTGCCGGTCGAACGGCTCGCGCAGGCCTGCCGCGAACGGCGGATCCCGTTCGTGCTCGACGCGTCCCAGTCGGCCGGCGCCGTCGACATTGACTTTTCCAGGCTGGGCGCGGATTTTGTCTGCATGCCCGGGCACAAGGGCCTGTACGGCCCGCAGGGGACGGGCCTGCTGCTGTGCGCCAGACGCCCCGACACGCTCCTGCAGGGCGGGACGGGCAGCCGTTCCCTGTTCGCGGAGATGCCGGAGGAACTGCCCGACAGGGCGGAGGCGGGGACGCACAATATGCCCGGCATCGCCGGGCTCCGGGAGGGACTCGAGTTTGTCCTGGAAACAGGCGTGCGGAATATTTTCGCGCACGAGCGCGAGCTCATCGACGCGGCCGCCGGGGAACTCGTCCGGACGGACCGGGTGCGGGTGTTCCGGAGCGAATACGGCAGGTGCCAGGGCGGCGTCCTGTCGTTTCTCGTTGACGGCGTGCCCTGCGAGACGGTCGGGGAGGAGCTGTCGCGGCGGGGCATCTGCGTGCGGACGGGGCTGCACTGCGCGCCCCTGGCGCATAAGACGGCCGGAACGGTCGACACCGGGACGGTGCGCGCGAGCGTGTCGTATTTCAGCACAAAAAGGGATATCAGATATCTGACGGCCGCCGTTTCCGAGATTGTCCGGACGCTGCCGTAATACAGCCGCCGCGCCCCCGTTTCACAAAAAATCTAACAAATTGTTCATAGTTGTGCGTTGCCAATTGTCTTTATTTATAATATAATAAATCAATAAACACAAATAATACGAAAATACGAATTGCCGCCGTCCGGCTGCCTGCGGATATACAAAAGAAAAAGCCTGACTGAGGATGACTGCTTATGAATGCCGTGAGAGAGGTTCTTGCCGTACTCTGGAATATCATACTGACAATGGATATCCCATGGGATATACTGGATATCGCCATTGTGGCGTATATTATTTACAGGCTTCTGACGGTCGTTCGGAAAACCAGCTCGGGCAGCGTCATCAAAGGCATCATACTTATCCTGGCGGTCATGTGGATATCCTACCTGCTCAATCTCGACGTGATCAACTTCCTGCTCGGGCAGACGCTGAAACTCGGCGTCCTGGTCCTCATCATCCTGTTTCAGCCTGAGCTCCGGCGCTTTCTCGAGCAGATGGGAAGCAGCAACATCAAATTCATCTTCGGCAAGAAGGTCAATATCGGCGTGATCGAGGAGAGCGTGGCCAACACGGTGGCCGCGTGCGTCGAGATGTCCAAAAAAAGGACAGGCGCCCTCGTCGTCTTCGAGCGCGAGATCCCGCTGGCCGATTTTGTCAGGACCGGCACGCGGCTGGACAGCGTTTTGTCGGACGAGCTGTTGATGTCGATCTTTTTCCCGAAATCGCCGCTGCACGACGGCGCCGTCATCGTCCGCGACGGGCGGGTCGTCGCCGCGTCCTGTATGCTCCCGCTCTCGTCGAACACGAACCTCAGCCGGGATCTCGGCACGCGCCACCGGTCCGCGATCGGGATCAGCGAGGTCACGGACGCCGTCGTCGTCATCGTCTCCGAGGAAACCGGCAGTATCTCCGTGGCCGTCGGCGGGATGCTCAAGCGGCATCTGGCCCAGGACACGTTTGAGAAGCTTCTCAGAAACGAGCTTCTGCAGCCGGGCGCCGTGCGGACCGATAAAGACGGCCAGAACAGGGGCAGGGTGAGAAAATGAGAGTACGCAGCGCGATACGGAAGGTCTTTGCAAGCAAGGCGTTTTACATTGTTTTTTCGATTCTGGCCTCCGTTACCATATGGCTTTACGTGTCCTATATCGAAAACCCGGACGTTTCGAAGGACATCAGGGGCGTGAAGATCGTTTACGTCCACGAAGACTACGTGACGGACAGGGGGCTTGTCATCACGAACAGAAGCACGGATACCGTCACTCTGAAATACAGCGGAAAGCGCGGCACCGTCACGCAGCTGAGCAAGGACAACGTGACCGTGACGGTCGATCTGGCCGATATCACGGACAAGGGCATCTGGCAGCTGACGTACACGCCCAACCTCCCGCTCGAGGTCAGCGAAAACGCGGTGACGCTCACGTCGGGCACGCCGTCCATCATCGCGCTCACGGTGGACGACCTGGCGCACAAAGAGGTGCCGGTCAAAGGGGCGTACGGGAGCGTCGCCGAGGGGTATACGGCGGACGCGATGGAGATCGATCCGAAGACGATAACGGTCTACGGGCCGGAGCAGGTCGTCTCGCAGGTCGACAAGGCATGGGTCAGCGTGCAGCTGGAAGACATCTCCAAGACGGTGGAAGAAATGATGACGTTTACGCTCATGGACGCGGCCGGTCAAGAGGTCGCGTCGGATATGCTCACGTTCAGCCAGGATACCGTCCGGGTCCACATTCAAGTCAACAAGTTAAAGGAACTGCCGCTGGAGGTTCTCCTCACGCCGGCCGCCGGCGCGGACGAGACAAATACGACGCGCACGATCTCGCCGGTCTCGATCAAGGTCTCCGGAGACGCCGAGACACTTGAGGATATTAACAAAATCACGCTGGGCCCGATCGACCTCGGCAGCTTTTTGATGACGACGACGGAGACGTTCCCGATCATCCTGCCCGACGGCGTCACAAACCTGACCGGGGTGACGTCCGCCACCGTCACGCTGAACGTCACGGGGCTCGAATGGGAGCCCGTGACGACGACGAACATCCAGCCGGCAAATCTGCGGCCGGGCTATACGGCTGAGTTTTT
>CAYMLM010000144.1:0-7695 GCA_964391385.1 uncultured Papillibacter sp. | reverse complement strand
AGATAATGAGCGGTGACTGGAGTTCAGACGTGTGCTCTTCCGATCTAAGTACGGCCGGAATCGGCTGTTCTTGTATAAATTTGAGCACACGCTGCCATTTGTCGGCGTCTATGAAAACAATTCCGCCGATCACGGCGCTCGCGGCGGAAAACATCAGGACGCCGCCCGCCGTCATGTCCTTGACAAGGCCGATGATGGCATCGCGGTTCGGATGGACCGCGTCGCACAGCTTTTCGATCGAGGTGTTGAAAATCTCAGCCCCCATGACGGCGCCGACGCAGAGGATGACGGCGATCCATTCCGTTTTCGTCAGACGCATGACCGCCGCCGCGGCGAGCACATAAAAGGCCGCGACGAGATGTATTCGAAAATTGCGTTCCGTCCTGACGCAGGAGGCAAGCCCCTTAAAGGCAAAGGCAAAGCTTTTTTTCATCCGATGAGCCCCATTTCATCGAGAATCGCTTTTTCGCGCGCGCGCATCCTGCGTTTGTCCGCGCCCTCGTCATCATGATCGTAGCCCAGCAGGTGCAGCACCGAATGGACGACGAGATAGGCCGCCTCGCGGTCAACGGTCTGGCCGTATTCACGCGCCTGAGCGCGTATCCTGTCATAAGACAGTACGATATCCCCCAAAAGAACGCGCCCCGTTTCGCGGTCCATATCCGCCGGGGACGCTTTAAAGCGGCCGGGCGTGAGAAACAGCATCGGAAAAGACAGCACGTCCGTTGCCTTGTCGACGTTCCTGTAGGCGCGGTTCAAGTCCCGGATCTCCCCGTCGCCTGTGATAAGCACGCTCACCCGGCAGGGCTCGTCCACGCCCTCGGCGTCGAGCGCACACCGGACGCAGCGGCGCAGAAGGCTGATGTCCAGAAGCCGCCCGATGGCCGGCAGCCGGCTCGTGACGCTTATTTTATGACTTCGCACCCGGTTTTCTCCTCTTCACGGCCTCGCCCGCCGGAGCGGGCCTGGACTTTTCGTACCGCTCGTAGGCCGCGATGATATTCTGTACGAGCACGTGGCGCACGACGTCCGCGCCGGTCAGGCGGCAGACGGCGACGTCCGGCACCTTGTCCAAAACGCGCATGGCCTCCTTGAGGCCGCTTGTCTTGTCCGGCGGCAGGTCGATCTGCGTGATGTCGCCCGTGATGACGATCTTCGACCCGAAGCCGAGACGCGTCAGAAACATCTTCATCTGCTCGCGCGACGTGTTCTGCGCCTCGTCGAGGATGATGAACGAGTCGTCGAGCGTGCGGCCGCGCATGTAGGCCAGCGGCGCGACCTCGATATTGCCGCGCTCGAGATATTTGGCGTACGTGTCCGCGCCGAGCATCTCGAACAGCGCGTCGTACAGGGGGCGCAGGTAGGGGTCGACCTTGCTCTGCAGGTCGCCGGGAAGGAAACCGAGCCGCTCTCCGGCCTCGACGGCGGGGCGTGTGAGAATGATCCGGTTGACCGACTTGTCCCGGAAGGCCGCCACGGCGGCGGCGACGGCGAGATACGTCTTGCCGGTGCCCGCGGGACCGATGGCGAGCGTAACGGTATTTTTCGAGATGGCCTCGATGTACGTCTTCTGACCGAGCGTCTTGGCCTTGACGGGCTTGCCCTTGGCCGTGACGCACACGACGTCGCGGGAGAGCGTCCCGATCTGGTCGTCATGGCCCTGCCGGACAAGCCCGATGATATACCGGACGCTGCGCGCGTCGATGCTCTCCCCTTTTGCGGCCAGCGACAGGAGTCCCTTGATCGCCCGTTCCGCGACGGCGATGTTCTCGTCGCCGCCGGCGATGTTCAGCTCCGAATTCCGGTCCGTGATGACGACGTTCAGTTCGTCTTCTATGAGCCGCAGGTTCTCGTCGAAAGAGCCGAATACGTCGATGATGTGCTCCAGCCTGTCTACGCTCATAGTTTTTTCCGCCATACATTTATCCCCGTTTCGTTTGTTATTCTGTCTTGTATCCACGCCGCTTTAAGCCTTTGTCACGGGACCTCCGGCTCCTCCTCCGGCTCCGGCAGGGCGGCCTCCGCCAGTTCTTCCGGCGTAAACGGACGCTCGCGCCCGATCTGCTCCAGGCATTCGGCGGTGAGCGTGACCGTGACGACGCCGTCTTTGAGCGTCGTTTCGAAATCCGTTTTGACAACCTCCCCGTCCGAAGCCAGGGCCAGCCGGTCAAGCAGACGCCGCTGCAGCAGCGTCTCGGCTTCGAGGACGGGCAGCTTGATCCCCACCGGGTCGTATTCGGTATATTCGTCCCGGACGATGGCAATGGGCAGGACGAATCCGCCGGGGAGCGTCAGATATTTTATCGTCGTCATTTTATCATAGTCGGGGAAGGAAATTCCAGCATTAAAATACAAATTGAGCCTTTTGCCCGCGATAATGAGCGCCGTTTTTTTCTCCGTTTCGCCCGTGTAGGATTTGACGGACGTCTCAAGCGGCATCGCAACCGACAGCTCGTACCACGTCCTGGCCCAGACCTCGCCCATCGCGTGTACCGTCCGTCTGCCGTTTGAAAGGGAATCCATGATGCCTGAAATGAGAATGTCGCCGGCCGCAGCCGTGGCGCCCGCCTTGAGCGCGCCGGTCCCCTCGAGCACGCTCATCTTTTCTATTATACCCGGTTTCACGGCATAGACCATCGTCGGGGCGTTCTTGTCGAGAAGCTCGGGCTTTTCGATGCGCTCGCGGACGAGAATGTCCGCGTGGCTGCCATAGACATTGACGGCGATCCAGGCAAGCTCCGGGATTTTCAGGAGGATGTCGTTCGAGATGGCCTCCGAGACGATCGTCGGACCGAACGAGCCGATTCCGACGCCCACATCTCCGAGCGCCGATAGGATCTGCTGCTTGGATACCTTTTCGTTGCCGTACACGTCGATCTCCCAGACGAAAAGCGACATGGCCCACACGGCGACGAATACCGCCGCGGCGCCGATAAGCAGTATGTAGCGTTTCCGGAACCGCCAGAGGAAATAAGGCACGCCCTCCTTCCTGACCCCGGTCACCGAAAAGCCGGCTTTCCCCGCGAGGCCGGCGAGCCTCCGGTATCCGCGGATATGCATCGTCAGGCGCACCGTTGTCGGGTCCGCCCGCTCGAAATCCCAGAATTCGATGTCGTTGAGCGCGCAGAGATTGACAAGCCGCTCGGGATACGGGCACTCCACCGTCGCGCGCACGCTGCCCCGAAAGAAATTGACCGCTTTTTTCATTGTTTGTCACCTACTCAAAATCGATGCCGCGTATGAGGCCCTTGATGAGGATCTCCTCGGAGTTCATGGCGCTGATATCCATCCCCTGGCCGCGCACCGTCACAAGCATCTCGCCGCCGTTTATAATAATGAGGTTCGGCCCGTACTCCAGAAGACCCCGATGGCATTCGATGTGCAGCCGAACGCTGCCGGTGGCGGTCAGCTTCGGCATTCCCCTCAGGACCTCGGCGGGCAGGTCAAACGTCTCGACGGCCCGGTCCAGAACGCGCCTCACGCCGCTTTCTCTGCTCGCGCTTTTTTCCCGTTTATCCGATCTCATGAAAAACGCCCTCCTGAGGCCAGCGGGAGACAAACCCGCGCCGGTTTGACGGGCGCGCCGTTCGTTTCAGCCGCCCCGGCATGTCTTTATTGTCATGATCTATGTTTATGCGTGAGGCGGAAAAAATACGCCCCGGCGCGCATATGCTTTCACGAAGGTGATAGATGCATGCCACTTATAAAGCTGCGCAGGAAGGTCTTCGACATACTGATCATCCTCGCTGTTTTCGCGGCCGCGGCGGCGCTCGTCATATTCCCGAAACAGTCGCTCGAGGCCGCCTCAAACGGACTGAAGCTGTGCCTGAATGTGATCATCCCGTCCCTCTTCCCGTTTTTCGTCCTGTCCACGCTCATCGTCCAGCTCGGGATCGCCCGCTACTTCGGCCGCATCCTGGAGCCGGTCATGCGGCCGCTGTTCAACGTCGGGGGGGCGTGCTCCACCGCGTTCGTGCTCGGCTTTATCGGCGGTTATCCCGTCGGAGCGAAGACGGTCATCGCGCTGTACGAGTCCGGCAGCTGCACCAAAACGGAGGCTGAGCGGCTGCTGTCCTTCTGCAACAACTCGGGTCCGGCTTTTATCTTCGGCGTCGTCGGCGCGGGGGTCTTCGCCAGCAGCGCCGTCGGCCTGCTGCTATATCTGGCGCATACGCTCGCTTCCGTCTGCGTCGGTTTGCTTTTCCGCTTCTGGGGAAGGAAAGGTGAAAAAAAAGAAGGCCGGGGCCTTCCGCGGATTGCCGCGAAGCGTTTCACGGCCGCCTTCGTCGACTCCGTCAAATCGGCTTTCCAGACGACGATCAACATCTGCGGCTTCGTCATCTTTTTCACCATCATCATAAAAATTCTGTTCCTGTCGGGACTTCTGCCCCTTATCGCCTCGGCCGTCGGCGCTGTCTTCGCGCCGTTCGGCTTCGACGCCGCGTGGGCGGAGCGGCTTCTGACGGGCCTCATCGAGCTCACGAGCGGCGTGTGGACGCTGCAGGGCGCGGCCGGGGAGCTGTCTCGGGCGATGGCGATGGCGGCGTTCATGCTGGGCTGGGCGGGGCTGAGCATTCACTGCCAGGTGCTCTCGTTCATAGGCGACAGCGGGCTGTCCGTCCGCACGTACATATACGGGAAGATTCTGCAGGCCGGCATCTCGAGCGTATTCGCGTACTTCATGGCGCGCCTTTTTGTGTTCAGGCTGCCGGCGGCGTCTTATCTGGCGCACACGGTCACCGCGCTGGCAACCACCGATTTCGTATCGGCGCTGTTGACGTCCGTATTCAGCGCGGCCGCCGTCCTGCTGCTGTTTCTGCTCGGGGCGAAATGGGCCGATCAGCGGCGCGGCAACACGCGGGGAGCCTTGCGCCGCCCCGCCGATAAGGGCCGTTTACAATGATGATAGGAGTCCGCTGCGTGAATAGATGTCACGTTTAACGGAGGTTTTTAATAATCTTCAGAAGAACGGGCAAAACGGGCGGGTACGGATAAATAGACTTTCCGCCCTGTCCGTAGTATAATTTATCTAATCGTATCTTCTGGAGGGGTCGCAATATGAAACGAGCGTTGATATCACTGCTGGCCATGGCTTTGATTATTACGTTGAACGCCTGTTCAAAAACATCAAATACCGCTCTGGACAAGCTGCCGGACGATTACGGTTACGAGGACGCGGTCGCCGACGGCTGCGTCGTCTACAAAAACAGCGACATCACAAACGGCCAGTCCATATGGGACGACTTCCTGCTGGCCGTCAACGACGGCAAAAAGGCAACAGTCCGTCTGGTGTTTTATTACACGCTCGGCGATCCGTCGCGGTACGCGCCGGAGCTCTATGAGGAGATCAAGGACGAGTATCCCAAACTCTTTGTGAACGATTTGATTTTTGACGGGAAACAGTTCACCATCGACGGGTTTGAGGACGAGGACGGGCGCCTGCTTTCTAGGACGTACAAATATATGATGAAATACGCGGGCGCGCCGAAGAGCGAAACTGCGCTGTATCACGCATATACGTATTATGTGCTGGTCAACGACGACACGCTCACGTGGGACGAAATTGAATGGGGAATGCTCAGCTCGCAGTCCGGCGATTATATCGAGCATTATAAAGTGTATTCGAATCTCGAATTCAAATGCGGCCTGACGATTTCCCCGCGGTAAAATATCTGATCCCGCCTAGACCTGGTCATTAAAAAGCGCCGCCCCGGTGACGGGGCGGCGCCTTAATTCGTTTTTATGTCGTCTCCGTCGCCTCCTGTAAAGGAAGACGCCGGACTGAATCCGGCCGGCTAGTCTATGTCCTCGACAACCGTCTCCGGCGGCACGTCCAGCTGCTGCGGATGCCGGATAAAGCTCTTCAAGTATTTGAAAACCTGCGCGAAATAAAACCCGTCGCATATGCGCTCGTCTAAAACCAGGGTGTAGTCCACGTATTTCTTCTCCGCGACAGTCCCGTCAGCCCGGACCTCAAGCGCCCTGCGCTTGGCCCCGAAGGCCAGAAACAGCGGGATCGTACCGAAGTTGTACAAATGATGGTACACCGGCGGAATCCCGATCGACCCGAGATCGGTGACAAACAGCGAGCCGTGGAAGGGACTGGCCTGTACGAGGGACTTCGGGAGCTTTCCGAAATACTCGAGCATGTTGAGGAAATAGATCAGAAATTTCAGGATGACGCGCGGGATCTTCATCAGTGTGTTCGCCACGTCGTCCGTATCCGTGTCCTGGCCGCCCTTGATTTTCTCCACCTCGGCGTTTATCTTCACATAGATATCCGAGATTGTGTCGCGCGGGTCAAAAACGACCTTGACCGTCGTCTCGGCCGTTTCAATCGACATCGTCTTTTTGACGGTCAGGATGACCTCGATTTTGTTTCTGGCATAGATCCTCTGCCCGGCGATAAACCGGTTGAGCGCCGGCTTCTGGCTGACGACGCGGACGTATGACGCCAGGAAGACGTGAAGCATGCCCATTCCCGGAAAACCTTCCGACCGCTTCTTTTTGAGAAACCGTTCGACCTCCGTGATCTCAATGCTGTCAGCAAAACTGTTGTTGGCGTCGTTTTTAAATTTCATGATATATGGCGTGAATTTGTAAAACGACTCAAGCGAGCGGAGCAGCCTGCCGTCCCTCCGGTCGCCGAAACGCCTCTTCCTGGTTTCCATAATCCCACCCCTTTAGCTGATGCAACAATAATAGCCCAAATGAACCGAACATGCAAGTGCATAAAAAGTCCGCCGGAGGAATAAACCCTCGGGCGGACAAGCCGGCCTTTCGGCCAGCAAGGGCGTCTGAATCCGCGGTATACGGCGGCGGAAGCGACGCGCAAAAAGAAGGACAGTCGCCTTGGAATACGGAAAAAAACCGGGCGCTATAAAATCGCCGGCAGCGAATCGTCGTTAAATACCCAATCGCGCACGTTAGTGACCGAAAAGGCGTCCTTGCGGAGACGGCAGACGACCTTGGCGATGCCGGCGTTGATGATGAGCCTCCTGCACATTGTGCACGGCGTCGTGCCGGCGATGTATTCGCCGGACTGCGTTTCGACGCCGACAAGATACAGCGTCGCGCCGATCGTATCCCGGCGCGAGGCGGATATGATGGCGTTGGCTTCCGCGTGGACGCTCCGGCACAGCTCATACCGCTCGCCGCTGGGTATCTTCAGGCTTTCCCGAGTACAGTACTCCAGATCGATGCAGTTTTTTCGGCCGCGCGGCGCGCCGTTGTAGCCCGTCGAAAGGATCTCGTCGTTCCTGACAATGATCGCGCCGTATTTCCGGCGCATACAGGTCGACCGCTCCAGGACGGTCTCCGCGATGTCAAGGTAATAGTTCTCTTTGTCCATACGCTTCATGTCCGTGCCCCCACTCGACAATATTTTACAAGGATTGCTAATATTATATAGGTGCGGCCGAGGGAGGTCAATCCGATATTCGTCTAAAATAGTGTGTTTTTTTTCATATAATGTGCTACATATTCCATAGAAAAGCAAATCGGACCACAATATATTGATATTTATCAAAATGCGCGCAAAAGCCTCTTGCATTTTCAGGCGCGTTGTGCTAGTATACGTAATGCTCGTGCGCCTGTAGCTCAGCCGGATAGAGTGCGCGGCTACGAACCGCGAGATCGGGGGTTCGAGTAGATCGGAAGAGCACACGTCTGAACTCCAGTCACCGCTCATTATCT
>CAYMLM010000143.1:0-7744 GCA_964391385.1 uncultured Papillibacter sp. | reverse complement strand
AATTTTCGCCGACGACGGCGAGTTGTCTGGTCTCGGCGGCGAAAATTGTCTAATATCAATGCTTTGAGGAATTCATTTACGAAAAGCATTACTTTGCGAGGCCCGCAGGCCGAGAACTTTATTATGTCAAAAAAGCCGCGGGTGTCGACTTTGTCGACACCCTGAGGGCGTGCCGACGGCACGCCCTTTTGTACGCTTAAGCCTTTATTCCTCAGCCAATTTCTTGATCGCTTCGCCGCCCAGTCGGCAAATCTTCCATTCGTCCAGCTGCTGCGCGCCCATTGCCTGGTAAAAAGCCATGCCCGGCTCGTTCCAGTCAAGGCACGCCCACTCCAGCCGGCCGTATCCCTCATCGCGGGCCAGTTTTGCCAGATACCTGAAAAAGGCCTTGCCATATCCCTTCCTTCGGTGAGCCGGCCGGACGTAGAGGTCCTCGATGTATATGCCGGCCCGGCCCAAAAACGTCGAGAAATTATAGAAATACAGCGCGTACCCGACCGGCAGGCCGTTTTCCTCTCCGATGACCGCCTGCGCTTTTCCCTTCCTGAACACCCACTCGCGCAGCGACTCTTCCGTCGCCGTCACCTGCTCGGAAAGATTTTCATATTCCGCCAGCTCGCGCGTAAAGCGGAGGATCAAAGACACGTCCTCCAGTTTGGCTTTGCGTATTATAAATTCGCTCATTGAAAAGCCCCCTGCTCCGGTTTCATTTTACCTTCATTAGGCTCTCTTTCCTGACGCGCGACTTTTCCCGGTCCCTTTCCGCCAGTTTGTTGGTGTTGATCGTCTTGCGGTAGACCACGAAACGGCAGAATGAAAACTCCGTGACGAAATTGACGACCATCGTCCCGAGCAGGACAACGTACTCGTTCCAGCCGCTGCCGGTCAGCGCGTCGCCCCACCAGGTCGAAACCGGCGTGAATATCAGATAGTAACCGACGACCTTCAGCATGGCCAGCGGGATATTGGCGACCGATTTAAACGTAAAATGCCTGTTGATGGTGAAATTGTACACAACCGACAGGAACAGCGCGATCAGGTATGCCGGCCAGTACGGCAGCTTTGTCAGCTCGTTTATCGCCGTAAAGCTCAGAAACTGAATCACGCCCGCCGAAATGGAAAACAGTGCGAACTTGACAAACTGGACCGCGTTTTGCTTCGGCGTGAGCTGCCGGGTCTGCTTTTCGGCCATAAGCCACCACTCTCTTTTCGTTTTGACATTATAAGCTATTAAACGGCTATATTCAACCCCCTCATACGGCCTGTCTCACATGACGAGGACCGGTTTGATCACCCGTGCGTCGCGCATCTGTGAGACAGCCTCGCCAATACGCTCAAACTCGAAATAGGTCAGCATCGCGTCAAAGGGAAACAGGCCGTCGCGATAGAGCCCGATCAGCTTCGGGATAAATGTCCGCGACACGCTATTCCCCTGAATGAGCTCGTCCCAGCTTTTGCCCATGCGCCTGTCCGCCGGACCGAGCGCCGGCTGTCCCGCCGCCGCGACGCCGCAGCCCTTCCCTCCCGGACGCAGGCAGCGTACGGCGAGGTCCATAAGGCCTGTATTGCCCGTCGTATCGAAGGCGAAATCGAGCCCTCCGGTCTCGTCCAGGAGTCTCTTTTCCAGATCGGCCGTTTTCCCCGTATGAAACGTACAGGCCGCGCCGAAGCGCGCGGCGAGCTCCAGCCGCGCATCGACCCGGTCGACGGCGACGATCGGCCCGCAGCCCAGGGCGCGCGCGGCAAGAACAGCCGCCAGACCGACGCTGCCGGCGCCGAACACCGCGAGAGACGTGCCGGGCGCAGGCTTCAGGAAATTCATGACCGAGCCCGCGCCCGTCTGGAGGCCGCAGCCAAGCGGGCCGAGCAGTTTGAGGTCCGGGCCGCCCACGACCTTGACGGCGCTGCTTTCGTGGACGACCGTATGCGTTGCGAAGCCGCCCTGTCCGAAAAAAGCCCGGACGCTCCGGCCCCGGTAGGAAAGCGGATCTCCGCCGGTCAGACGGTCTCCCAAAAACAGGTCCGTGAAACGCACACAGTCATACGTCCGGCCGTTCCCGCAGGGCGGACAGGCGCCGCAGGACGGATAGGACAAGACGACGCGGTCGCCCTCCGAAAAGCCCGCGGCATCCCGGCCGGCTTTTTCGACGATGCCGGACGCCTCGTGTCCGTATACCATGAGGCTGCCGCCCGACATCATCATAAGGTCCGTGTGACAGACGCCGCAGGAGACGATTTTTACGAGCAGCTCGTCCGCGTTCGGCTCGCGAAGGTCCAGCTCGTCGAGGATAAAGGTGCCGCCGCCGTCCGGCGAGAGCGCCGCCTTGATTTTCATGGCTCCGCCTCCCTTTTCAAGTGGCATGACTGAAACCGCCGCGCACCCGGACGCAGCGGTTTCACAGACAAATCTCCGTCAATATCTGTCGTAACCGACGACCTCGCCGAAGCTTTTTCTCGGGCGGGGCTCCGGCTGCTCGGCGGGGTAGCCGATGGGCGTGAAAACGATGACGCGCACATCCTCGGGGATGTCGAGCGCTTCTTTGACCTTGTCCTCGAAAAAGTGACCGAGCCAGCAGGTGCCCAGACCCAGCTCGTGCGCCTCCAGGATCATGTACGCCATCGCGATGCTGCAGTCGACCGTATCCGTCGGCTGTCCGCAGTCCATGATGCGGCGGTCCGTCGCGCAGGCCACGATCGCGGCCGGCGCCTCTCCGACAAACGGCTGATCGTCCGCGGCCTCCGTGAGCTTTCTGAGCTTCTCCCTGTCGCGCACGAGTATGAACCGCCAGTTCTGGGCGTTTGTGGCGGAGGGCGAAAGCCTCGCCGCTTCCAGGACGCGCAGGAGCTTATCCTCCTCAACGGGCCGGTCGCTGTAGCTGCGGACACTGCGCCTGCTCTTAATGGCCTCCATTACATCCATCATTACATACCTCCTTCAAAGTTATATGCAAGCTTTTCCGATGTCTGTCGGTTCGCGGGCGACGCGGAGATACCCGCGCCGACGTTGTACCGGATATCGATATAAAACGAAAGCGTCGGGACCGGCGTGACGATGACAGCGCCTCCCGTATGCCTCAAAGCGCCCGGACGAATCCCGCCGGGACGGCAAACAACGACAGTTCTATGACCGTTTCCTGGCGACGGCCTCATTTCCTTTAGCTATCTCTTTGCGTCCCGGACAGGCGGCGTCTGGCGAGCCTTTTGGCCATGAGCCTGAAATAGCCCCGGATGACGCGCACCGACGGCCTGAACAGCATTTTCTCCATATTCCCCGAGACGGCCTTGAGGTACTTCCGGATCGGCAGGCTCTGCGGGCATTTCTTCTCGCAGGCGCCGCAGTCCCTGCACAGGGAGGCGTAAGACGGGCTGCCGCCGTCGATGCCCGCGGTCCGGAGGAGATAGGAGCTTTCCCGGACGAGGCCCCGGTGGAGATTTTTATCGTTGTACAGCGAAAAACAGCCGGGAATGTCAACGCCCGCCGGGCACGGCATGCAGTAGGCGCAGCCCGTGCACGGCACTTTGATCTTTTTGCCTATGAGCTCCCGGACGCTGTCAAACATCGAAAGCTCCGCGTCCGTCAGCAGGCCGGGCGTCATGGACGACGCGACGCGGACATTTTCCTCCAGCTGCGCCGGCTCGTTCATACCGGACAGGAGCATCGTCACCCCGGGATGGTTCCAGACCCATCTGAGGCCCCATTCGGCCGGCGAGCGGCGCGGGGACATGCCGCCAAAGATATCATGCACCTCGGCCGGCAGCTTATTCACAAGATAGCCGCCCCTCAGCGGCTCCATAACGACGACGCCGACGCCCTTTGCCGCGGCGTAGGAGAGCCCTTCGCCGCCGGCCTGGTTGTGTTCGTCGAAATAGTTGTATTGGATCTGCGCCATGTCCCACGTGTAATCGTCCAGTATCTTTTTAAACTGTTCCCGCCATCCGTGAAAAGAAAACCCGACCCGCAGGATTTTGCCCGAGCGTTTTGCTTTTTCAAAGAAATCCTCAATATCCAGCCGTTTGAGCCTCTGCCAGGTTTCAAACGACATCAGGCTGTGCAGAAGATAATAGTCGATGCGATCGGTGCCGAGCCGCTCAAGCTGAATATCGAGGAGCCTGTCCATGTCGGCGCGCGAATTCACCTGCATCGGCGGCAGCTTTGTCGAGAGCAGAACCTTGTCGCGCCGCTCCCCGGACAGGATTTTTCCGACGAGCGCCTCGTTGCCGAAATAGAGATAAGCCGTGTCAAAGTAGTTGACGCCCTTCTCGATTGCGGAAGCGATCAGGTGTTCCGATTTTCGCTCGTCCCATCGTCCGGCAGTCTTCGGCAGACGCATGCAGCCGAAGCCGAGTATGGAGACCTTGTCCCCCGTCCTGCCCATTTCGCGGTACAGCATACCTTAATTTCTCCAATCCCCGAACGCGCCGTCGAAATCAGCGGTGTACCCGGCATGCGCCGTAAAGACATACCGGACTTTTTCGAGCTTCGCGAGCTTCCGGATCGACTCTTCCTGCCTTTTTATGTCCATTGTATAGTGACTGCCTGCGTAGGCCTTGCCGCCGGCAAACTTGCAGGTGTCCCCCGTGAAAAGATACAGGTCGCCGAGCATAAACGCCATCGAGCCCGGCGTGTGACCCGGCGTTTCGATCGCCGTGATGCGCGCGCTGCCGGCCCGAACGACGTCGCCGTCGCGAAGCAGATGATACCTGCGCCGGATCCGGGGGCTCCTTACGGCGCTTCGGATCGTCCGAAATCCGGTGATCATCTGTTTTTCCTCATGCGACAGGAAGACCTCGGCGTTCGGGAACAGGCTGAGCCCGCGCGTGTGATCGATATCCGCGTGCGTCAGAAAAACGTATCTTACGTCAAACCGGTCGATGCCGAGCTTCCGGAGCTCTTCGCGAATGAGCAGCCGGCGGTATCCCGCGTCGAAACAGACCAGGCCGTCCTCCGTCTCGGCAAGGAAGAAGTTGACCGTATCGGCCCGGACGGCCCATACGCCGTCCACGACGAGACCCGTATTCAACGGCCTTAGATGGAGCTTTTTTTCTATGGACGCGTTGATCGGCCTGAAAAGCCGTTTATTCAGCCGCGACGGCATGCTTACTCACCCCGGATGATTGCCAGCAGACTTTCCCTGACATGCTCCGTCACAAGCCCGCCGTGGTAGCAGATAACGGTCTGGATATCATAATCGAGAAGCTTTTCGAGCGATTTCATCGCCGTGTGCAGGTCGAGCGCAAAGCGGGGGTCGGGCGGCAGGAGCTTCCCGTCGCTGCTGATGAGCGCGTCGCCCGCAATCAGCGTTTTCTCCCGCTCGACGTAAACGCAAAGATGCCCGGGCATGTGGCCCGCGACCTCGATGATCCTCGCTTCAAAATCGGAGAGGAATCCGCCGTCCGAGACCGTCGTCACACTGTCAATGGCCGGCACGTCCCGCATCCCGCCGATTTCCTGCGCCAGCGCTCTCCTCTCATCGCCGTCCGGCAGCGATTCGTACAGCTGCTCAAGCCGCGCCAGCCGAAACGGCTTTGCCATTCCCGTGATGCCGGGAGCCTGCTCCGGCGAGCAGAAGACCTCAATGCGCGGATATTTGTCGAGCAGTGCTTTCAGCGCGCCCACATGATCCGGATCCTGGTGGGTGATCAGAATTTTTTTTATGTCGCCGGGGCTCATGCCCTCCCCCGCCATCGCCTTTTCCAGCTTCGGCAAAAACCCGGGATTGCCGCAGTCGACCAGCATAAGGCCGTTCAGGCCTTTGATCGCGACGGGATGGAGATACGTTTTGAAGTCGCCGATTTGAAATTCGAGGGGCAACAGCACCAAATTGCTCATACGATTTCTCCTTTCAACGCTTTTTTATATTATAAGCCGGATTTTTCCTATTAACAAGCCGAAAATAACCGCAGGCGCGCGCGCACAATCCCGCCCTCGCCATGTATCGGTACGTCGCGTTGGTCCGGCTCCGTTTTCCGAGCTTTGAAAGCCCGGCCGAATATGTTATAATCAGTCAGAATGACAGTTGCATCCAAAGGAGAGGCAAATTTGAGTCAGGAAAACATCAAGGGCGCGCGGCTTGGGCTGATCATCGCCGCGCTCATGGCGAGCCTTCTTCTGTCGGCGCTCGACACCACCATCGTCAGTACGGCGATGAAGACGATCGTCGGCGAGCTGAGCGGCATGGCGCTTTATGTCTGGCCGTTTACGATCTACATGCTGTGTTCCACCGTCATCATCCCCATCTCGGGCGGGCTGGCAGATATATTCGGCCGCAAACCGGTCTTTTTGACCGGCATATTTACGTTTATCGTCGGCTCGGCCTTCTGCGGACTGTCTCAGAGCATGACCTGGCTTATCCTGTTCCGGGGCGTGCAGGGCATCGGCGGCGGCATCATCACAACAAGCGTGTTCACGATCGTCGCGGATCTTTTCCCGCCGCACAAGCGTGGGAAATACATGGGCATCGTCACGTCCGTTTTCGCGCTTTCGAGCATTATCGGCCCGCTCATCGGCGGACTCATCACGGATTACCTGAGCTGGCGCTGGGTCTTTTACGTCAACGTGCCCATCAGCATTGTCGCTGTCTGTCTGGTCGTTCCGTTCATGCCGAATTTCAAAACGCGGGACCGTCGGAGCGGGATCGACGCCGGGGGAACGGTTCTCATCATCCTCGCGCTTGTGCCGATGCTGCTCGCGTTCAGCCTCGCGGGCTCGACATACGCCTGGGGCTCCGTACAGATCATCGGCATGCTGGTGTTTTCGGCCGCCATGCTCTTTCTGTTCGCCAAGGCAGAATCCCGGGCGCAAAATCCGATCATCCCGATGTCCTTCTTTAAAAACCGCAGCATCTGGGTAACGCTCCTGGTCGCATTTTTATCGAGCGCCGTCATGTACGCGGCCATTATCTATATCCCCTATTTCGTGCAGGGCATCCTCGGCCGGTCGGCCACGACGTCGGGAGCCGTCACCGTACCGATGACGATCGCGGTCATGATCACGAGCAACATCATCGGCCTTTTCGCCATGGAAAAGAGCACGCTCTTCCGGTTTTTTACGGTATTGGCTTTTGTCCTGGCCGGCGTCGGGTCCTTCCTGCTGTCGGGCATGACGGCCGCCACCTCCTCGCTGACGGTCGTCGTCTTCATGATCATTCTCGGCGGCGGCATCGGCTTTACGATGCCGATCGCCAATACGAACGTGCAGAACGCCGCCCCCGTCGAGCAGCTGGCCGCCGCGACGGGCGCGGTGACTTTTTTCAGGACGATCGGCTCGACGGTCGGGACGGCCGTTTTCGGGACTATCATGTCTTCCTCCATGGCCGCGGGCTTTTCCTCTCTGGATCTGTCGGGCATGCCGGCTGGCATCCGCGCCTCCCTGAGCGATCCGCAGGTGATCACGAATACGGAAGCCCTCGCCCAAATCGTGCGCGAAGCGCCGAAGGATGCGGCCGCCGCCGTGCAGACGGCGATCGGCGCGGCCAAGGACGTGCTCCTCGGCGGCATAAAGAATATTTTCCTCTTCTGCGCGGTCGTCAGCCTCGCGGCGGTCGCCGTATCGTTTTTATTCAGGCCCGCGCCGATGCGGATCGTCCATCTGAGCCAGCCGGACGCCGAGGGCCCGCTCACGCCGGAGTCGTCCGACGGCAGCTGATATCAACAGCAAAGGACCGCTGCCCATTTTGCAGCAGTCCTTTCAGCTTGTCGAAAAAGGCTTTCGTCTTTCGTCCAAACGTCCAATCGCCGTGCGATT
>CAYMLM010000142.1:0-7768 GCA_964391385.1 uncultured Papillibacter sp. | reverse complement strand
GATAATGAGCGGTGACTGGAGTTCAGACGTGTGCTCTTCCGATCTTGCCGGTCGGCCCCGTGACGAGCACCAGGCCCCGCTGCTTTTTGACGATGTCCACGACGCTGTCCGGTATGCCGAGCGAATCCGGCGTCGGTATATCGAAGTTCAGGATGCGCACCGCGACCGCCACGCTGCCCCGCTGCAGAAAAACGTTGACGCGGAAGCGCCCGAGGTTCGGCAGCGAATAGGCCAGGTCCACCTCTCCCCGTTTCTCCAGCTGCTCGATATACTTCTCTGAGAGGATCTCGTGCGCGATTTTTTTCGTATCCGCGGGCGTGAGCTTCTCCCCGCCCAGATGGATCAGCGCGCCGTCTATGCGTCCCACGGGCTGTATCCCGACCGTGAAATGGATGTCGGAAGCGCTCATTTCCATCGCCTTTTTCAGGATATCGTTGAAAGCGTCCATAGTTTCCTTCCGTTCGTTCCGCGCTGCGGATGGGCCGGAATGCAGATTCGGCCGCGACGCGCCGGCCGCCTCTCCGGGCGGCGTACTTATACTATATATTTCGTCATTTTTTGCAGATCGCTCAATCATAACATCAGCCGCTGTGCCCTGAGAGCGGACGACCGGATATGACAACGCCGCCGGACGCGCGCACGGCGTTACGATTCAAACGAAACCTGGACCATTTCCGATACGGACGTCGTCCCGTCTACGACATACTCGGCCGCGGAGCGGCGCAGCGTATGCATGCCGTCCTTGATCGCCTGCTCCTTGATCTGTTCCGTCGTCCCCCTGGCCGCGATGATGCGCTTGAGGGCGGGCGTGATCTCCATGATCTCATACACGCCGATTCGCCCGTAATAGCCCGAGTCCCCGCACAGATGACAGCCGGTCGGCGCGTAGATGGTCAGGGGCAGCCTCGGGTCGACGCCCAGAACGCCCTTTTCATAGTCCGTGGCCGGCCGCTGCTGCCGGCAGGCGGTGCACAGGCGGCGGACGAGCCGCTGCGCGATGACGCCGACGAGCGAGTCGGCCAGCAGGAACGATTCCACGCCCATATCGATCAGACGCGTGACGGTTGCAGACGAGCTGTTTGTGTGGAGCGTGGAGACGACGAGATGGCCCGTAATCGAGGCCTGGACGGCGATGGACGCCGTCTCGTAGTCCCGGACCTCGCCGATCATGATGATGTCGGGGTCCTGGCGGAGGATGGCGCGCAGGGCGCTGGCAAACGTCAGCTCCGCCTTCGGGTTGACCTGGACCTGGTTGATGCCCGAGATATTGGCCTCGACGGGATCCTCGACCGTGACGATGTTGACTTCCTCGCGGTTTAATTCGCTGAGCGCCGTATACAGCGTCGTCGACTTGCCGCTGCCGGTCGGCCCCGTGACGAGCAGCATGCCGTTGGGATTTTTGAGCATGCGGTTGAACTTTTTCATCTCCCAGTCCCGGAGGCCGAGCTCGGACTTGTCCCGTGTGAGGCCCGAGGCCGAGGCCAGGCGCATGACCACCTTTTCGCCGTAGGAGGTCGGCAGCGCCGACACGCGCACGTCGTACTCCGACTGGTCGACGATGACCGTGAGCCGCCCGTCCTGAGGTTTTCTCTTTTCCGATATGTCCATGCGGGCCAGTATCTTGATGCGGGTGACGATGGCCGCCAGGAGCGCCGCGTCGTACATCATCTTTTCGACCATGATGCCGTCGATGCGGAAGCGCACGCGCACCTTTTTCTCGAGCGCCTCGATATGTATGTCGCTGGCCCTCTGCCGGACGGCCTGCTCGATCATCGTCTTGACGAGCTGGACGATGGGGGCCGAGCTCAGCTCCATTTCCGCCTGCTGCGCGGCCTCTTCTGCGACCTGCAGCTGCAGCTCGCGCTCCTTCGTGTACTGCTCGGCGACCGTCATGACCTCTTCCGTCCCGAAATACCGGTCCAGAACGGAGTTGATTGCGCCGACGGTGGCCACGCGCGGCTCGATGCGGCGGTTGGTGATGATGGCGATGTCGTCCATCGCGACCATGTCCAGCGGATCGGCCATGGCCAGGATCAGCGTGTTTGAATCGTTCTCGTCGAAGCCGACCGGCAGGACCTTGTGCTTTCTTAAAATCGAGCCGCTCACAAGGGTGATGACCTCGGGCGGGATTTTTATGCCTCGCAGCTCGATCACATCGATCCCGAGCTGCGAGTGAAGCGCGTTTGTGATCTGCGTTTCCGTCGTGACGCCCGTTTCGGTCAGGATGTCGCCGAGCCGCTGCTTCGTCTTCTGCTGGATCGCCAGAGCGGCCTGAAGCTGCTGGTCGTCCACCAGCCCCTGCGCCTTCAGGATGTCACCGAGCCTCATTTTTCTTTTCGGCAGGTTCATAAACTTCACCAACTCTCCGCTTGCCTGGCGTATATTTTGCATAAAGGCCGGTTAACGGCCAGCCCAGTCCGCCATCACTACATATAGTGGCGCTGTATTTCGGCCGGCGCGCGGCGCCGGGCGCCCCGCGGACGGTCCGGTTTTCCGGCAGGGTCAAAAACCCTTCTGGAGCTGTCTTTTTCAGGCGGTACGTCACAGCCGTCCGCTCGCGCTCATAAAACGGTCATTTCCGTCTCTGCCGCGGGCGGCATATATGTTGTGTTTCGGGCAAAAAAAGCTTGAATTTACGTCATTTTGACAGGATTCCGTACGCTGAAAAAGACAATATAACAATATAATGTATAAAATTAGCAATATTATTAGTCATCATACTATATCTTGATGGTTTTGTCAACCAATCGACAGGTCTTCCGGTAAAAAAATCCTTTCGTGAAAACTGCCTATATAAGCGCAAAAAGCCCGGGTTTTCCGTTTCGGAAAACCCGGGCAATTGATCAGATATTGATCCCGCGCACGTATACGCGCACGTATGTCGGTTTATTTTTTACCCGCCGTAACCTTTTCCTTTTTGCCGCTCAGATAGATAAACCAGTAGACGACGCCGGCCAGGCCGGAACCGCCGACGATGTTGCCCAGCGTGACCGGGAGGAGGTTGGCCGCGAAGAAGTTGCCCCAGGTCAGGTTGACGATTTTGTCCGTCGAGGCCGCCGCGAGGTAGGACACGTCGGTGGAGGCAAACAGCCCCGCGGGAATGAAGTACATGTTCGCCACGCTGTGCTCATAGCCGCACAGGACAAAGAAGAAGATCGGGAAGAAAAGCCCGATGATCTTTCCGGTGACGTCCTTGGCCGCAAACGCCATCCACACGGCGATGCAGACGAGGAAGTTGCACAGGATGCCCCGGATGAAAGCGGCGCCGAAGCCCAGGCTGACCTTTGCGGCCGCCGTATTGATCGCAGCGCCCGCGACATCGTTCGAGAACAGGTCAAAGGTGCCGCCGTAAACGACGAGCAGGGCGATCAGGATGCTGCCGACAAGGTTGCCTATGTAGACGACCACCCAGTTTTTGAGCATGCCGCCCCATGTGGCCTGCTTATCCAGAACCGACATAATGATGAGGTTGTTGCCGGTGAAAAGCTCGCTGCCCGCGATCAGGACCATGGCCAGTCCGCCGGGGAAGACGGCGGCGCCGAGCAGCTTGCCGATCGAACCTGAAAGCGTCGCGCAGGCGATTGTGGACGCCACGCCGGCCAGCGCAATAAACATACCCGCCAGAATGCCGAGCACGAAAAGCTTGCTGATGGGCGTCTTCGTTTTGGTTGCGCCGACAGCTATGTAGTTTTGCGCTATTTCCTTTGGTGAATTCATTGTACTCCTCCTAAACTCCTCTTATCTTTTGCGCGCACTGATCAGCCGCTTTCAGCCGATCATAGACCGCTGTGAGCGTCGCATGCGCGCCTTTTTAAGCGTATCACCCCGGCAAGGCAAATTCTATGAAAATATTTTGGTATTTTGCATTATTTTTTAAATTGCGCGGCGCTTTCTTTTTCTATAGAATTATTACGTTCAATTTTATAAAAAGAAAGTCGAATATTATAAGAGTTGACATTGTCAAATTAGACAAATCGTTGTAAAATGCTTCAGGCTGCTTAAAACGGCCGTAAGGGCTGTACAGGCCGCGGCATTTGTCACGCGTTGTTGAACAGCCCGAACAGCTGAGTCCTGTTGCGCACCTTTGTTTTGCCGTATATGTTGGACAGATGCTTCGACAGCGTAGCGTGCGTGATGTAGAGCTGCCGGCATATGTCCTCGCTGCTTTTACTCGCGCAGATGAGCGCGACGATCTCCGTTTCACGCTTCGTCAGGCCGTAGCGGCCGGCCGTCTTTGCGATCCTTTCCGGATGCGCGAGTGCGCCGTAGCGGCGCAGCTTCCCTTCGAGCAGGCTGTAAAATTTCCGTTCCAGCGGGTCTTTGAGCGTGTTCATGATATAGATGTCGCGGGCGGAAAAATCCTCGTTGTCCTTATCCCGCATCAACCCCATGACGGCCAGCGGGCAGTCCTTGTAGACAAGGGAAATGAAAAGGCCCCAATAGACGTTTCTGGGCTGCCAGATCTCGCGGTACACCCGGGTCTTTTCCATTTTGGCCGGCGCGATGATGTCCGACTGCCGGAAGACGATGCTGTACGGCGCCATGATGAATTCGTTCCAGTGCGGGTAGTTGCCCTCCGTAAAGAAGGCGTGGTCGCTGCTGTCGTCCACGGGCTCCGTCGAGACGGGATGGCTGAGCGTCACACGCCCGTTTTCCCGGGAGGTCTGGAATATGATGCCGGTCTGGAACGGGATGAGCGTGCGCATCTGCTGCAGGATCGTGTCGCAGGTCTCCGTATACGTTTCGCTGTAATTGATCCGTGAAACCATCTGCAGCAAAAACTGCCATTCATAGTCAAACAGCGTAGAGCTCAAGCTTATCACCCTTTCATGGGATCGTTTTATCGGCCGGGGGTCTTCAGTCGGATAGCGTAGAGCTCCGGCTATGAATCCCAACGTGCTGATACTTATAATTATGTACCTCAACAGTACCAATTTAGCATAAAACATGAAGATATTCAAGGTGGATTGTGAAAGAAATATACCTTATGCTGTCAAATTGTCGATAAATGCTCCGGCGATGTTTGTCTGATCTGCTCAAACCGGGACGGACGGCACCGCCGGCGGCTTCACAGAACTTATAACTTCACAGAACTTATACTTATATTAGAGCACAGGAGGAAGAAAGATGATTTTTTCGGAAAAGCATGAGCTTGTTCGAAAACTGGCGCGGGACTTCGCGGAAAAAGAACTGACGAAGGACGTGCTGGATCAGATCGAAGACACCGGCGAATATCCCAAGGAACTGCTTGATAAAATGGCCAAGGCCGGATTTTTCGGCATCAAGACGCCTGTGGAGTACGGCGGTCAGGGTTCCGACTATCTGTCCTATGTCATCACGATCGAGGAGCTTGCGCGCGCGTCGGCCGTGACGACCATCTGGGCCTCGGCCCCCAACTCGCTCGGCGGCGGTCCCCTGATGCTGGCCGGGACGCCCGAGCAGCTTGAGAAGTATCTAACGCCGGTCGCAAGGGGCGAGAAGATCCTTGCCTTCGGCCTGACCGAGCCGAACGCCGGCTCCGACGCGGGCGGCACGACGACGACGGCGGTCCGCGACGGCGACTACTGGATTTTAAACGGCCGCAAGACGTTCATCACGACGGCGCCCGTCGCCGACTGGTGCATCATCTACGCGAAGACGGACCTGACGCAGAAGGGCTCGAAGGGCATTTCCGCGTTTATAATGGATATGAAGCTGCCCGGCGTTTCCTGCGGCAAGGCCGAGCACAAGATGGGCATCATCGGCTGTCCGACGTCCGACATCATTATGGAGGACGTACGCGTACACAAGGACGACATGCTCGGCGAAGAGGGCAAAGGCTTCACGAACGCCATGAAGACGCTCGACATCGGCCGCATCGGCGTGGCCGCGATGTCCGTCGGCGTGGCGCAGGGCGCGCTCGACGAGTCCGTCCGGTACGCCAAGGAGCGCAAACAGTTCGGCCGCCCCATCGCCCATTTCCAGGCCATCAGCTTCATGCTCGCCGACATGGCCACGAAGCTCCAGGCCGCCAAGGAACTTGTCTACCGGGCCGCTCAGCTCAAGGACACGGGCAGCAGCGAGGCCGGCATGGCCGCGTCGATGGCCAAGTATTACTCAACTGAAATCTGCAACGAGATCGCGGCCAAGGCCGTCCAGATCCACGGCGGATACGGATATATCCACGAGTACAAGGTAGAGCGCATCTACCGCGACTGCCGCGTTTTTACCATCTTCGAGGGCACTTCGCAGGTCCAGCAGATGGTCATCTCGGGCTACCTGCTCAAATAATGCGAAAGGAGATGTGAAGAATGAGAATCATTGTCTGTGCAAAACAGGTTCCTGATACGAACGAGGTCAAGATCGACCCCGTCAAGGGCACGCTGATCCGCGAGGGCGTCCCTTCCATACTTAATCCCGACGACGCAAACGCCCTGGAGGCCGCGCTCGAACTCAAGGACCGCTACCCCGGCACGACGGTCACCGTCATCTCGATGGGCCCGCCCCAGGCCGCCTACATGCTCCGCGAGTGCCTGGCCATGGGCGCGGACGACGTCGTCCTGCTCTCCAGCCGCGCTTTCGGCGGCGCGGATACGTGCGCGACGTCCACGACGCTCGCCGCCGGCATCCGCAAGCTCGGCAAGTTCGACATCATCTTCGCCGGCCGCCAGGCCATCGACGGAGATACGGCGCAGGTCGGCCCGCAGACGGCCCAGAGGCTGGGCATCCCCTCCGTCTCCTACGTGCAGAAGATCCGGGAGATCAAGGACGGCTCGGTCGTCGTGGAACGCAATCTCGAGGACGGCTATGAGGTCATCGAGGTCAAAAGGCCGTGCCTGCTGACGGCCATCAAGGAGCTCAACACGCCCCGCTACATGACCGTGGCCCAGATTGAAACGGCCTACAAACGGGACATCGCAATCTGGAACGAAGTCGACGTGGGCCTCGCGCCGGAGGACGCCGGCCTCAACGCCAGCCCGACGCAGGTCATGCGGAGCTTTACGCCGCCCCCCAAGGGCAAGGGTGAAATGCTCGTGGGAACGGTGCCCGAAATGGCGGCGTCGCTCGTCCGGAAGCTGACCGAGAAACACGTGCTGTGAGAAAAGGGGTGTGAGATAAATGGCTGTTCGAATCATTGACGAAAAATGCAAAGGCTGCACCAAGTGCGTCAAGGCCTGTCCGTTTGACGCAATCACCATGCAGGAGCGCCTGGCCGTCATCGGCGCGGCGTGCACGAGCTGCGGCGCATGCCTTGAGGTGTGTCCGTTCGGCGCGATCGAGAAGCTCGAGGACTTTAAAAAAGGCGTCGATATCACGAAATATCATGACGTTTGGGTCTTCGCCGAGCAGCGCGAGGGCGCTCTCATGGGCGTTTCCGTCGAGCTTTTGGGCGAGGGCAAGAAGCTCGCCGCCGAGATCGGCTGCAAGCTGTGCGCCGTCCTGTGCGGCGAAAACGTCGACGGCCTTGTCGACGAGCTGTTCGCAAACGGGGCGGAGAAGGTCTATTACGCCAACGCCCCCGAGCTGAAGACCTACAACACCGACGCGTACACAAAGGTCATCTACGAGGCTATCTTAAAATACAAGCCCGAGATCGTGCTCCTGGGCGCCACGCACATCGGCCGCGACCTCGGCCCGTGTCTCGCCGTCCAGTGCGGCACCGGCCTGACCGCCGACTGCACGAAGCTCGACATCGATCCCCAGGACAAGAAGCTCATGCAGACGCGTCCGGCCTTCGGCGGCAACCTCATGGCGACGATCCTGTGCCCGAACCACCGTCCGCAGATGT
>CAYMLM010000141.1:5823-7780 GCA_964391385.1 uncultured Papillibacter sp. | reverse complement strand
TTGCCGCGACAGCTTCGCGAGCGCCCTGCCGGGCGTGACATTGAACGCTCAGGTCAAAGGTCCGGGCCCAAATCTTTTCGGAGGTCGGCAATCGTCACATCCGGCGGCGTGCCGGGCGCGTAGACCCGCCTGAAGCCCATTTTTCTGAATTTCTCCTCCACCTCGGAAAATTCCGCTTTCCCGACGACGAGATTTCCGCCGACATACAGGGGAATATCCTCCAGACCTGCCTCGCGGCATTTTTCCTTTAAGCCTCTGCAGTCCATCTCGCCGTGGCCGTAGAGAGAGGATACCAAAATGGCGTCCGCAGCCGTTTCGACCGCGGCATTTATGAAGTCCTCCTGGGATGCCATGACGCCCAGGTTCACGACGCGGAAACCCGCCTGGCTCAGCGCGTACTCCATGATCTTATTGCCCACCGAATGGACATCGGCTCCGATAACGCCCAACACCAAGGTTTTCATTGTCATTCCACCCGCCAAGCAGACGGCGCTATCCGTTTTTTACAACCGGGACGCCCTTTTTGAACACGGCATCCACAAGGTTGTCGCCGAACCGGTAGAAGACGTAGTCCAGGTTCGGCGCGTTCCAGATCAGAATGTCGGCCTGCTTGCCGGGCTCGAGCGTACCGAGCCTGTACGCGCGGCAGACGGCCGCGGCGGCGTTGAGCGTCACGGCGGTGAGCGACTCCTCCGGCGTCATGCGGTATTTGTAGCAGCCGATGTTCATGGCGGCCTGCAGGGAATGGACCGGGCAGGAGCCGGGATTGAAGTCGCTGCCGAAAGCGACCGGGATGCCGGCGCTTATCATGTCGCGCGCCGGAGCGAAGCCTGCGTCTAAGTAAAAGGACGTGGCCGGCAGGCAGCAGGCGATCGTCCCGCCTTTGGCCAGGGCCTCAAGTCCGGACGGCCGGCACCGGATGAGGTGCTCGCAGGACACGGCGCCGATTCTGCCGGCCATCTCCGTGCCGCCTACGGCGTCGATCTCGTCGCTGTGGCATTTGAGGCGCAGGCCCGCCTGACGTCCGGCTAACAGGATCCGTTCGGACTCCTCGGCCGAAAAAACGCCGGTTTCGCAGAACACGTCGCAGAATTCGGCGAGCCCGCTCCCTCGCAGGGCGGGCAGCATCTCAGTGATAATGAGGTCGATATACGCCTCCCGGTCATCCTTGAACTCCGGGGGAACCGCGTGGGCGGCCATGAAGGTGGACACCAGCTCGACGGGCTGCCGGCCCCCGAGCGTCTTGACGACGCGCAGCAGCTTCAGCTCCTCGTCAAGGCTCAGGCCGTAGCCGGACTTGGCCTCACAGGTGGTGACGCCGAGCGCCAGCATCCGCTTTAAGACGGGGAGCGTCTTGTCCTCGAGCTCCACTTCCGAGGCGGCCCGGGTGCTGCGGACGGTCGAAAGGATGCCGCCGCCGGCCGCCAGGATATCCAGATACGGCACGCCCCTGAGCTTCATGGCCAGCTCGTGCTCCCGCCACCCGCCGAACACCAGGTGGGTATGGGCATCGACAAGTCCCGGCGTAACCAGCCGGCCTTCCGCGCTGAAAACCTTTTCGCCGGGAGGCGCGCCGCCTTCGCCGACGCCGGTGATCACGCCGTTGTCTACGGCCAGCCAGGCGTTTTTGAGGACGGTGATCTCACCCTGGGCCGCGCCGGATTTGGCGGCGATGCCGGTGGGCGTTGCAAGCATACCGATGCGGTCGATGACGAGCTCAGGCATATTTGTCTCCTTTTCGGCAGCCGCCGCGCAAATCGCGCCGGTTCCTTCAAAAAAGTCCCGGAACGAGCGCCAGAACAGCCGCTTCCTCCCGGGTGACCTTTGCTTCCAGTGCGGAGCATTTTGCCCGCATTTCCCCGACGAACGCCGGGTCCTCGATGGATTCGAGATTGATCCTGACATTTAAAAGCGCGCCGCGCACGGCCGCCCGTGACAGCAGCGCGGCGACGAGCCC
>CAYMLM010000141.1:0-5813 GCA_964391385.1 uncultured Papillibacter sp. | reverse complement strand
CGCCCTCGATACGGAGGGACACCTCGCCCACCGCGCCGCCCCCTGCCCCCCCGCCGACGCACGCGTCGTCGAGCCCGTCCGTCACGGCGTTTTGATTGCCCCGCCGGACGGCCGCCTCGGCCAGCGGCAGGATCTCCGAGGCCAGAAGGGCGGTCTCGAAGGGAACGGCCGACGCGACTTTCACAGCTGCCTGCAGAGCGGCGCTTCGGGCGGCTTTTTCGGTTTCCGTGGTCCTGGGCATGGATGCGGCGGCCATGCAGGCCTCAAAAGCTTCGGCGTCCTTCCCGATGGCGTCCAGAAGCGCCTCCCGCACGGACTCGGCCTTTTCCGCAAGCGCCGTCATCTCGTCCCATACAGTCTCGCAGCCCTTTTTGCCGAGGGTGAGGCGGGCGACCATGCAGGACAGCGCCGCGCCGAACGCGCCGGCGAGTGCGGCAACGGCTCCGCCGCCGGGGGACGGCGCGCCCGACGCGGTCAATGCGGAAAGCTCCGCCACGGTCATCTCTTTGAGCTGCATAAATATACGCCTCCGGATTTCACAGCCTGCTCTCCAGCACCTGGTCGATCGAAAAGTTTTCAAGCTGCAGGTAATATTCGGCGCAGTCTATGAGCGCCTGCATGGGAATGAGGCCGACGACCTCGCTCGCGAGCACGTTGACGCCGTAGCGCCGGGCTTCCATTTTGACCGTCTCGAAGATGCGGTAGACGGCGGTTCTTGTAAAATCCGTCATGTTGATGGAGACCTGCGCGAGGCGGCGGTCTTCCAGCATCACGCCGAGCGCCTTGCAGCAGCGCAGGCCGCCGTCGCTGTGCCGGACCGCCTTGGCGATCTTTGACGCGATTTCCAGATTGGGCGTATCGAGATTGATGTTGTAGGCAATGAGAGGCGGACGGGCGCCGATCGCCGTCGCGCCGCCTGTCGGATGGATGGTGTCGGGGCCGAAATCGGGCTTCCACCGGGGGTCCTTCATCTTTTCCGCCATGCCCTCGAACTGGCCGCGCCGGATGTCGGCGAGATTTTGACGGTGCGGAGCGCTGGCGGAGGACTCGTACAGGAAAAACGGCTGGCCGAATTTTTCCGCCGCGAGCCTGGCGGTTTCCTTTGCGATCCGGTCGGCGTCCTCCATCGTGCAGCCGCGTATGGGGATGAACGGGACGACGTCGACGCAGCCCATGCGGGGGTGCTGGCCCTCGTGGCGCGTCATGTCGATCAGCCCGACGGCCAGGCCGACGGACTCGACCACCGCGTCGCGCAGGGCCTCCGGCTCGCCCACGACGGTGACGACGGAGCGGTTATGGTTTTTGTCGGAGGTGTAGTCGAGCAGCTTGACGCCGCTTTTGCCCCGGAAGGCGCCGACGATCTTTTCGACCTTGTCAAGGTCGCGGCCCTCGCTGAAATTCGGGACGCACTCCATGATGTGTTCCATGTTCACGATTCCTTTCCGGTGCTCAAAGAAGCCAGCGCGCTTTTGACGACCGCGTCGTCCGCCAGATACGGCAGCGTGATATGGTCGGTTGCGGCATTGGCTTTATTGTACTCGACGGCTGTTTCCATCGCGTTTTCGTTGCGGGCCCAGCCGCGGCGTGAGACGCCGACCATCACGTCCCAGGGCATGGCCATGCGAAGGATGGTGTCGACGCGCTCGGAGCCGTCGAGGACCATGCCGAAGCCGCCGTTGACGGCCTTGCCGACGCCCACGCCGCCGCCGTTGTGCAGCGCCGCGAGGCTCATGCCACGCGCGCAGTTGCCGGCGAAGCATTGGACGGCCATGTCCGCCATGATGTTGGAGCCGTCCTTGATATTGGAGGTCTCGCGGAAGGGGGAGTCCGTCCCGCCGGCGTCGTGATGGTCGCGGCCGAGCATGACGGGGCCGATCTCGCCGCAGCGGACCATCTCGTTGAATTTGAGGGCGATCCTCAGGCGGCCCGGAGCGTCCTGATACAGGATGCGGCACTGGGTGCCGACGACAAGCTTGTTTTTCCCGGCGTCCCGCACCCAGACCCAGTTGTCGCGGTCCTGATAGCGGCGGTCCGGATCGATGCAGTCCATGGCGGCCCTGTCGGTCTTTTCGAGGTCCCGGGGGTCGCGGGACAGGCAGCACCAGCGGAAGGGACCGTAGCCGAAGTCGAACAGCTGCGGGCCGAGAATATCCTCCACGTACGACGGGAAGATGAAGCCGTCGAGGTCGTTCTCGCCGTTTTTGCAGATGTCCGTGACGCCGGCGTCGTAAACGGCCTTCAGGAAGCTGTTGCCGTAATCGAAGAAGTAAGCGCCACGGCCGCGCAGCGTGCGGATGCACTCGAAGTGACGCCGCAAAGATTTGTCGACAAGGGGTTTGAAGGCCTCCTTGTCCTCTGAAAGCATGCGGGTGCGCGTTTCGAAATCGACGCCCTGCGGGCAGTAGCCGCCGTCGTAGGGAACGTGGCAGGAGGTCTGGTCGGACAGGAGGTCGACGCGGACGTCATGCGCGACCAGGTATTCGAGCAGGTCGACGATATTGCCGTGATAGGCGATAGCGCAGGGAGTTCTTGCGCCCTGCTTCTCCAGAGCCAGGCCGACGGCTTCGCCGCAGGTTTCGGCGACGGCGGAGACCCAGCCCTGCCGGTAACGCGTCAGGATGCGGGAGGAGTCTACCTCGGCGATGACGGCGACGGCGCCGGCGATTTCCGCGGCCTTGCCCTGTGCGCCGCTCATGCCGCCGAGGCCCGCGGAGACGAACAGCCTACCGGCCAGGTCGCCGTCCTCGGGGATGCCGAGCTTCAGGCGGCCGGCGTTTAAAAGCGTGTTGAACGTGCCGTGCACGATGCCCTGAGGCCCGATGTACATCCAGCCGCCGGCCGTCATCTGGCCGTAGTTGGCCACGCCGAGAGCGGCCGCGCGGTTGAACCCGTCGTTCGTGTCGAACGCGCCGACCATGAGGGCGTTGGTGGTGATGACGCGGGGGGCGAGCTTGTGGGAGCGGAACAGGCCGAGGGGATGGCCGCTCATCATGACAAGCGTCTGCTCGTCGGTGAGCCGTTCCAGGTATTTCTTGACGAGCCGGTACTGCATCCAGTTCTGGCAGACCTGGCCGGTCTCGCCGTACGTCACGAGCTCATAGGGGTACAGCGCCACGTCGAAATCGAGATTGTTGTCGATCATGACCTGCATGGCCTTGCCCTCGATGCAATTGCCCGCGTATTCGCCGACCGGCTTCCCCCACAGCCTGCCGGGGGGCCGGAAGCGGTAGCCGTAGATGCGGCCGCGGGTCTCAAGCTCCTCGGCGAATTCATAGGCCATCCGCGCGTGGTGGTCGGGATGTATGTACCGCAGCGCGTTTTTGACCGCCAGCTCCCTGTCGGCCGGGGACAGATGCGCTTCGCGCAAAGGCGCGCGGCGGATACCTTCCTCAAAGACAGGGTATTCCGGCAGCTCGCCGTCCAGCTTGACGGTCATGGCCTCGCCGACTTTCAAATTAAAGTCCATGGATACGCTTCCTTTCATGGCTTTTTACCGTGAGACCGTGGTAAGCGCGTATACTTAAACCTTGGTTGAAGTGAAATGGGTTCCGCCGGCTTCTTGGCCAGTGCGTCAAAGGAGCCTGCCGCAGACGGCCTCGGCCGCACGGACGATCTCGCCGGAGGCGAGCATGGCCTCGCACTTGCCGAGCTCGGGATACATCAGGATGTCCTCCTCGACAGCCGGCACGCCGGCCGCCCGCACGTGGTCGTACACGGCCTTCGTCGCGGGCGCCATCTTCTCCGCGCCGCGCAGATAGAGCGCCTGGCACTCGGCAAAAAGCTCGATGCCCAGAACCTTGCGGGTGTTGTCCGCGATCATGCGGGCCGTGCGCGCGGCCGTGGTGCCCATGGAGACATGGTCCTCCTGATTGGCCGAGGAGGGGATGGAGTCGACGGAGGCGGGATGGGCGTAGATCTTGCTTTCGGAGACCATGGAGGCGGCGGCGTACTGCGCGATCATGAAACCGTTGTTCAGCCCGCCCTTCTGGCACAGGAACGCGGGCAGGCCGCAGCTGAGGGCCGGGTTGACAAGGCGCTCGAGGCGGCGCTCGGACACGTTGGCGAACTCCGCGGCGGCGATGCCGAGCGTATCCATGGCGATCGCCACCGGCTGGCCGTGGAAGTTGCCGCTCGATATGACCTCGTCCGCGTCGACGAATATGAGCGGGTTGTCGGTGGCGGCGTTGATCTCGCGGCCCATCAGGTCCCACACGTAGCGGAGGGCCTCGCGGGAGCCGCCGTGAATCTGCGGCACGCAGCGGACCGAATAGGCGTCCTGGACCTTCGTCGGGCTGTCGTCGAGCGCCAGCCGGGAGCCTTCCAGCAGAGCCGTTAGGTTCCTGGCCACGTCCATCTGGCCCGGATGGCAGCGGACCTGCTGTATTTTCAGGTCAAACGCCTTTTTGATACCCAGCTGCGCCTCGAAGCACATGGCGGCCAGTATGTCGGCCGCGCGGGCCATTTCCATCGTGTCGTACAGGGCCAGCACGCCGACGCCGCACATGGCCTGCGTGCCGTTTATGAGCGCCAGGCCCTCCTTTGATTCGAGCTCGATAATGGGGATGCCGGCCTTTTCCATGGCGTCGCGGCTGCGCATGCGGACGCCCCGGTAAAAGGCCTCGCCCTCGCCGATCATGGGCTGGACCATGTGGGCCAGAAGCGCCAGGTCGCCGGAAGCGCCCAGGGAGCCCTTTTCGGGAATGACGGGCGTCACGCCCTTGTTGAGCATGTCGGCGATTGTGCAGACGGTGGACAGCTTGAGGCCGGAGTTGCCCTTGGCGACGGCGTTGATCCGCAGGACAAGGATGGCGCGCACGACCTCCTCGGGGAGAGGATCGCCCATGCCGCAGGAATGGGAGACGATCAGGTTGCGCTGAAGCGTCTTTGCGTTCTCGGGCGGGACGAACGTGTCCTGGAATTTGCCGAAGCCGGTCGTCAGGCCGTAAATGACGGCGCCTTCTGCCACCTTTTTTTCAACGTACGCGCGCGCCTTGCCGATAGCAATTTCAGCCTCAGGGGTCAGGGACACCTGTTCGTATTCGCGGGCAACCCTGACGACTTCCTCAATGGTCAGATCTTTTCCGTTGATGACAACAGCCACGCTTAAGCTCCTCCCGGCGGACAGGTTTTCGGTCACACCAATAAGCGGCCGCGAAACCCTATATCAATATATCTTTTTACGAAAAACCGGGCTGGATCGACCGGTTCCCGATTAAAAAACGTTCTGCCGATAAAATTATATCGACTGCATAAAACGCCGTCAACAAATCAAGCCGCACTTGTCATTTTGCTATTCTACCCGCACAATACTGCGATGATTTGATGCCGCTTTAAATCAGCAAAGAAATACCCGGCTCTTATGAATCCGGTCTATTGACAGCCAATTTACATTGTCTTATAATAATCCCTATAAATCGCAACGGAGGGATTTATATGAAAATCCGCTCCGTTTTTCAGCATGAAGGCCGCTGCTTAAAGGAGAGGAAAAATTCTTTGGGGAGGTATGCCTGTGAACAATCGTAAGCTTGAATCACCCGACGTGGACGAGTTGTTTGACGCGATTTTGTCCCTTAAAAACAGGGAAGAGTGCTATATGTTTTTTGAGGACATGGCTACCATTCAGGAGGTCAAGGCATTGTCCCTGCGTCTGCAAATTGCGAAGCGGCTTTATTACGACAACGATACATACGCAACCATATCAAACGAATACGGCGTATCGACCTCGACGATCGGCCGTGTCAACAACTGCATCCTGTATGGCAGCGGGGGTTATAAAGCGATACTCGACAGGATGAAGGAGCTTATTTGAAAAC
>CAYMLM010000140.1:3579-7803 GCA_964391385.1 uncultured Papillibacter sp. | reverse complement strand
AAAAAATAGTTTGACAACATTTGCTTTATCAATTATAATGTCATGGCGAATGAGATGGTGTGTTATGCGTCTTGACCTACGTGAAATCATCTACGTCCCCGGTGCTTCGGCGCCGTTCGATTTCTCACCGGACCTGTCCGGCGCGGTCTCCGGGAGCGTGAGGGGAATAAAGCGGGCGAGAGCCGCCGGGCGTATCCGCAACAGCGCCGGCGTTTTAGTTTTGAGCGCGGAGATCGACGCGGAGCTCGAATGCACGTGCGCCCGCTGCCTCCGGGAATTCGACCGCAGCATTCACATGCGCGTTGAAAACACGCTGTCCGACCGGGAAGAGGCCGGGGAAAACCCCGACATCTACGTCTTCGAGGGGGACCATGTGGATGTCGGCGACGTCATCGCCTCCGATTTCATCCTCAATCTAGATGAACGGATTTTGTGCAGGGAAGACTGCAAGGGTCTCTGCCCCGACTGCGGCGCGGACTTAAACGACGGGCCGTGCGCGTGCAAAAAGAAGACCGATCCCAGGCTGGCGGCCCTCGGGCGGCTCCTGGAGGACGAGTAGAGGCGCTGTAAGCGCAAATGCCAAACGGCGAATCGGTGATAAAGAAAGCTCAGACGGGTCAAATTCGGCGCGTCATGCTTATAACGGGAGGTGTCATCATGGCGGTACCGAAGAGAAAAACCTCAAAAGCGAGACGGGATAAACGGCGCAGCTCCCACTGGAAGCTCGACATGCCCAACCTCGTCAAGTGTTCAAAATGCGGCGAAATGCGCCTGCCGCACAGGGCCTGCAAGGCCTGCGGCACGTACAACGGGCGCGAAGTGATCAAGATCGACGAGAAATAACGCGAACAGTGTCAGGCGGCGGGGTGTTAGCCCCGCCGAATTTCATTCGTCAATCTTTCGGTCCCGCGTCTAAAGAGATCAAAACCTTAACATACTTAATTCATGAGACGTCCCGGCCGGCGGCTTCGCGGATCGTCTTAAGGCGGTGAATGAAGCGATATGAGCGCGGTGATCACACATGTGGATGAAAACAGCCCGGCCGGCTTAAAAAACATAAAGGCCGGCGACCGGCTGATCCGCATCAACGGGCATAAAATCGCCGACGTGCTCGACTACAAGTTCCAAGCCTACGAGCCGGACCTGCTGCTGGAGCTGCACAGCGAAGCCGGGAAGATCAGGCTCATCCGCCTGCGCAAGCCGGCGGGCGCCGACCTCGGCCTGACGTTCGGAGATTATCTGATGGACCGCCCGCGCGCCTGCGCCAACAAGTGCGTCTTCTGCTTTGTCGACCAGCTCCCGCGCGGCCTGCGCAAAACGCTCTATTTCAAGGACGACGACGTGCGCCTGAGCTTTTTATGCGGCAACTATGTGACGCTGACAAACCTTTCGGAAAGCGAGATCGACCGCATCGTGGCTCTGCGCGTGAGCCCCCTGAACATATCCGTGCACTCGACCGACCCGGCGCTGCGCCGGCTGCTGTTCGGCACCCGCAGAAGCGACAGGGCCCTGGAGGCCATGCGCCGCTTTGCGGACGCCGGCATCCGTCTCAACTGCCAGATCGTCTGCTGCCCGGGGCTCAACGACGGCGCGGAGCTGTCGCGCACGATGACGGACCTCAGAAGACTGTATCCGGCGGTCCAAAGCGTGTCCGTTGTGCCGGTCGGCCTGACGAAGCACCGCGAGGGGCTTTATCCGCTCCGGCCGTTCGACAGGGAGTCGGCGCTCGCAGCCGTCCGGCAGGTGGAGCGAATCGGCGACAGATGCCGCGCGAAGCTCGGCACGCGGCTTTTTTATCCGGCGGACGAGCTGTATCTGAAGGCGGGCCTTGAGGTCCCGGCCGAGGCGTTTTACGAGTCGTATCCGCAGCTTGAAAACGGCGTCGGGATGCTCCGGCTGCTGACGGCGCAGGCGGACGCGGCATTGACTGCGTCCCGGGACGCCCGGACGCTGCCGTTTTCCATCGCGACGGGCGCGGCGGCCCGGGAATGTTTACAAAAAATTTTAAATTCAGTTACAGAAAAATATGCTAATATAAAAGGACAGTTATTTGCTGTCCGGAATGATTTTTTCGGCGAGACGGTCGATGTGGCGGGGCTTGTGACAGGCGGAGACCTTATCCGCCAGCTCAGGGGTCGGCCCCTGGGAGAGCGGCTGCTGATCACGAAGAACATGCTCCGTCACGGGGAGCACGTTTTTCTGGACGACGTCACGCTTGCGGACGTGTCGAGCGAGCTGGGCGTCCCTGTCCGGGTCGTCGGTTCGGACGGCGCGGATTTGATCCGCGCAATGCTGGGATTTTAGTATAGATGTCAAGAGGGGAGTGGCTTTGTTGGCAAAACCGCTGATCGCAATCGTCGGGCGGCCGAACGTCGGCAAATCCATGCTTTTCAACAGAATAGCGGGACGCCGCCTGTCCATCGTCGAGGACACGCCCGGCGTGACGCGCGACCGGCTCTACGCCGATTCCGACTGGAGCGGCCGGGCGTTCGACATCGTCGACACCGGCGGCATCGAGCCGTCGGCCGACACGGAGATCCTCCTTTTCATGCGGGAGCAGGCCATGCTGGCCATCGAGCTATCCGACGTCATTCTTTTCGTGACGGATATCACGACGGGCGTCACCGCGGCCGACCGGGAGATCGCTGCCCTGCTGCTGCGGTCGGACAAGCCGGTCGTGCTGGCCGTCAACAAAATGGACTCCGTCGGGCCGGTCAATCCTGATATCTACGAGTTTTACGAGCTCGGGCTGGGCGACCCGATCGCGGTGTCGGCCGTCCACGGGCACGGCACGGGCGACGTGCTCGACGCCTGCATCGCGCATTTTCCGGCGGCGGCGGAGGACGCTGAAACAGAAGGCATCATCCGCGTCGCGGTCCTCGGCAAGCCGAACGTCGGGAAATCCTCGCTCGTCAACAAAATCCTGGGCGAGACGCGCGTGATTGTGAGCGAGGTTGCCGGCACGACGCGCGACGCCGTCGACACGCTCTTTGAAAACGACAAGGGCCGGTACATGTTCATCGACACGGCCGGGCTTCGCCGCCGCTCGAGAATCGACGACCGGATCGAGAAATACAGCGTCCTGCGCACCGAGATGGCCGTCGAGCGCGCGGACGTCTGCCTCGTGATGGTCGACGCGCGCGAGGGCGTCACGGAGCAGGACACAAAGGTGGCGGGCCTGGCGCACGAGGCCGGCAAGGCCAGCGTGATCATCGTGAACAAGTGGGACCTCGTCGAAAAAGAAACGAACACGATGGAGCGCATGCGCGAGGCGATCCGCCGGGACCTCGGCTTCATGACCTACGCGCCGGTCCTTTTCATCTCCGCGCTCACCGGCCAGCGCGTCGAGCGCATCTTCGAGCTCATCAACCATGTCGACGCCCAATCCGCCACACGGCTCACGACCGGTATGCTCAACAATGTCCTGGCCGACGCCACCGCGCGCGTGCAGCCGCCGACGGACAAAGGCCGCCGACTGAAGATCTACTACATCACGCAGACCGGCGTCCGGCCGCCGACATTCGTATGCTTCTGCAACGACGCGGAGCTGTTTCATTTTTCCTATCAGAGATACCTTGAAAATCAGATACGGGCCGTTTTCGGCCTCGACGCCACACCGATGCGCCTTGTTGTCCGGCAAAAGGGAGATGCCTGACAAGCGCCGTTTTGAGGGCGGAGGAGCAAAACCCGCCGCCCCGGCATAGAATGCAGTCAAGCACTATAAGTCACGGAGGTAAGTCAAGTGCTGGTAATATTACTCATTGTTACGGCCCTGCAGGCCTATGTGATCGGCAGCGTCAACGGCGCGATCATCATATCCAAGTATTTTTACAAAAAGGATATCCGGAACTTCGGCAGCGGCAACGCGGGGCTGACGAACTTTTACCGCGTGTTCGGCAAGGGCGGCGCAGTGCTCGTCGTGCTCATCGACGTGCTCAAAACGGTTGCCCCCGTCATCATCGGCGGCCTTCTGTTCTCGCATTTCATCGACGCCGCCTACTTTAAAGGCGGCAACGTAGGCCTGCTCCGCCTGAGCTTTTTCGGCAGCGAGTACGCCGGCTTCTTCGTCATGCTCGGCCATTGCTATCCGCTGTTCTACGGCTTCCGTGGCGGGAAAGGCGTCATGGCGATGGGCACGATCTTGTTTTTTGTCGACTGGCGCGTCGCGCTGGCCGGCTGGGGCGCGTTTATTTTGCTTACGCTCCTCACGCGGTTCGTCTCGCT
>CAYMLM010000140.1:1742-3569 GCA_964391385.1 uncultured Papillibacter sp. | reverse complement strand
CTGGCGGTTTTCGCGGCGGTGGTCTACCTGACGCGGTTCGTCTCGCTCGGCTCGATCATCGGCTGCGCGGCCTATCCCGTCGCGCAGGCGCTTTTTGGCCTGGGCGGCGAGTGGGAACTGCTCGTGGCCACGGCGAGCGCCGTGCTGCTGATTTCGAGGCACTGGGACAATATAAAGCGGCTTTTTAAAGGCAAGGAATCCAAATTCAGCTTCAGGCGTAAAAAAGCGTAGGAAGACTGGTGCGCGGCTTTCCGCCCGGCTACGCCTGCGCAAAATCGGCGCGGACAAAGCCTGCACGGACCGTCCGTGCGCTTTATCATGAGAAGAGTACAGTCAAAAGAGGAAACAGCATGAAGATATCGGTATTCGGCAGCGGGGGATGGGGCACTGCGGTTGCCAAATTGCTCAATGAAAACGGCCACGACGTCACGCTGTGGTCCAAATTTGAAGAGGAAGCCGGGATGCTCGACAGGGAGCGTGAGAACCCGCTTTTAAAGGGCGTCAGAATCCCGGACGGCGTCAGGATCACGTCCGACGCGACGGAAGCGTCCGGCGGCTGCGAAATGGCTGTCATCGCCACGCCCTCCTTCGCGGTGGCGGCGACGGCGCAGCTTTTAAAGGATAAGCTCCGGCAAGACTGTATACTTGTGTGCATTTCGAAGGGCATCGAAAAGGACACGTCGCGCCTGTTCTCGCAGATCCTGCGCCAGACGTTCGGCGACGGCGTCCGTCTGGCCTCGCTGTCCGGCCCGACGCACGCCGAGGAGGTCGGCCGGCAGCTCCCGACGGCTTGCGTCGCCGCGTCAAGCGACATCCGCGTGGCCGAAACGGTCCAGGACGCCTTTATGAACGACTACCTGCGTGTATACACCACGACCGACGTCATCGGCGTCGAGCTCGGCGCAGCCCTCAAAAATGTCGTCGCGGTCGGCGCGGGCATCAGCGACGGCCTCGGCTTCGGCGACAATACGGTCGCGATGCTGATGACGCGGGGGCTTGCGGAAATCGCCGAGCTGTGCGTGGCGCTCGGCGGCAGGAAGTCGACGCTTGCCGGCCTGGCCGGTCTCGGCGACCTGATCGTGACGTGCACGTCGAACCATTCCAGAAACAGGCGCGCGGGCGTTCTGATCGGGAAGGGCGTCAAGGTGAAAGAGGCGATGGAACAGGTCGGCGCCGTCGTGGAGGGGTACTACGCGGCCAAAGCGGCGCACGAGCTGTCGCAGAAGACCGGTATCCACATGCCGATCTCGTCGGAGATCTACAAGGTGCTTTATAAGGGCAAATCGCCGAGGACCGCCATGCGCGACCTCATGGGCCGCTCCAGGCGCCACGAGTCTGACCTGAGCGAGGAAAAGTGGATCGTATAAGTCCGGATAAAACCGGCAGTTACATACCGGCAGCAGCAAGGCCGGCCGCTTTTGCGGTTGGCTTTTTTGCATATTTGTGGTAATTTATATATGTGACCGTAGATGAAGCGAAAGCGGGTGACGTATGGCTGTTCCAGAACGATATCAATCCGACGCGAACGCAATATTGGCCAGGCGGTATGACAACGGCGCCGATTACTGGACGACGCCGGACAGCCGGCTGCTCAAGGGCAGCCCGTTTTCCGCATACGGAAGCGCGCTGCTGCTTTTGGAACTTGGCATGGAGCCGTCCGAACCCGTACGCGGCATGTCGCCGAACTCTTTCTCGGCGCGTGGCGGGAGGACGGCCGCTTCCGGCTCTATCCCGAGGGTTCGATCTATCCCTGCCTGACCATAAACGCCGCGAACGTCCTGTGCCGGCTGGGATATATCGCCGACGGCCGGCTGCACGAGACCATCA
>CAYMLM010000140.1:0-1732 GCA_964391385.1 uncultured Papillibacter sp. | reverse complement strand
AGGACGGCGGCTGGCGCTGTAAAAAGTTCAGCTACGGCCGGGGGCCGGAAACGGCGTTTTCCAATCCCGGGCCGACGCTGACGGCTTTGGACGCGTTCAGATGTACGGAGTATCTCAACGAAGAGAAGGCGCTTGACAGGGCGGTCGAATTTTTGCTCAGACATTGGACGACCCGGGCCCCGCTCGGCCCCTGCCATTACGGCATCGGCACCTTATTCATGCAGGTGGGGTATCCGTTTGATAACTACAACCTGTTTGTTTATGTCTACGTCCTGTCTTTCTACGAAAGCGCGAAGAAAGACGAACGTTTTTTAAATGCGCTCGGGACTCTCGAGTCAAAGCTTGTCGACGGCCGGATCGTCGTGGAGAGGGTCAACCGGAGGCTTGCCGGGCTGTCGTTTTGCAGGAAGGGGGAGCCGAGCGAGCTCGGGACGCGCCGGTATCGGGAAATACTGCGAAATCTGGGCAGGGATTGAGCGCGCGGCGGCGCGAAGCGGCCGCCAGCGCCGCCTGCTGCGATTCGGCCAGCTGAAGCTGAAACCGCTTTTCGGGGTTGCGCCGGACAGACCTTGTTTTCCTGTATCTGTACCGATATAATTGAAAAAACAGGCTGTTTACGACAGCCAAAGGCGGGGTGATTCATCATGAAAACGGCAGCGGCCGCCGCTTTTTTAAAGCGGCATCAGCAATCAGAGGTCAACAGCTGGCTCCTGTACGAGAAAATCGCATATACGACTAAAAGCGAGCGGGAACGCGATATTCTGCTGTCCATATCCCGCGATGAAAAGCGTCACGCGGATATCTTTGGCCAGCTGACGGGACAGGACTTAAAACCGAACCGGCTTTGGGTGGCGCTTCATGTCTTCGCCAAACGCCTGTTCGGATATACGTTCATCATCAAGCAGCTTGAGCGAGCCGAGGACAAGGATATCCGCGCCTACCGCGCCGAGCTCGAAAGGATCCCGGAGCTCGGAAAGGTCATGGAGGACGAGCAAAGCCACGAAAAGCTGCTCACGGACATGCTCGACGAGGAACGGCTGCGGTATGCCGGAGATATGGTCCTCGGCATGAACGACGCGCTCGTGGAGCTCACAGGCGCCCTCGCGGGGTATACGCTCGCGATGCAGAACACCCGGCTTGTGGCAATGGCGGGTCTTATCACCGGGATATCGGCCACGCTGTCCATGACGGCGTCGGGGTATCTGTCTTCCCGCGAGGAAGCGGGCAAAAATGCGCTGAAGTCAAGCGCCTATACGGGGCTGGCATATCTCGTCACCGTCGCGCTGCTCATTGTCCCCTATCTGCTGTTCCCGGCCGGAAGCTACTTTTACGCCCTGGGGACGACGCTTGTGACCGCCGTCGCGATTATTGCCGCGTTCAACTACTATCTGGCCGTTTCCAAGGGGCGTTCGTTCCGTAAAAGCTTTCTGACGATGGCCGTTATCAGCCTGGGCGTCGCGGCCGTCTCGTTCGTCGTCGGCATCGTCGTCAAGCGCGCTTTGGGGATCGAGCTGTAAGATAAGAGCCGGATATGCAAGGGGGGCGTAAGAGCAGACGGACGGCAGGCATTGAGACTTATATACGAGTTGTCCGTGTAAAAAAGCGTAAAAAGCCGGATCGGCAAAACGGCCTTTGCGCGAAAAAGTAAAAGCCATAAGCATTGCTTATGGCCCAGCTTGTAGACAAAGTGCTAATTCGGTTTAAAGCCTCGCAGAGTTTCCGTCGCGCACGA
>CAYMLM010000139.1:0-7825 GCA_964391385.1 uncultured Papillibacter sp. | reverse complement strand
CGGCCGGAGCCACCGTCATACTGATCTCCCACCGCATCTCGACGCTGATGCACGCCGATACGATCCTGGTCCTGGAAAACGGGCGGATTGCCGAGCTCGGCTCGCATGGCGAGCTGCTCGTGAAAAACGGCATTTACAAGAGAGTCTACGACCTGCAGAGCGCCGCCGATTTGACACGGGGAGGTGAAGAGAGCTGATGCACGATATACCGGAGGAAAAACAGCCGGGGCGCCTGAGCCTTAAAACGTGGGCGCGCCTTCTGCCGTTTCTCAAACAAATACGCGGGCACATCGCCGCCGTGCTGGTGCTCATGGTCGTTTCTGCCGTCGCGGAATCGACCCTCCCGCTTTTCACGCGCTTTGCCGTCAACCACTTCATCACGGCCGGGACGACAGCGGGGCTCATCCCGTTTGCCCTGCTCTTTTTTGCGGTGATCGTCTTCGAGGGCGTGACCGTCATGCTCTTTGCGCGGCGCGCCATCGCCGTCGAGATGCACCTCGGGCGCGCGATCCGGCGGGAGAGCTTTGTGCACCTGCAGAAGCTGCCGGTCTCCTTTTTCAGCACGACGTCGGTCGGCTTTCTCATCGCGCGCGTCATGTCCGACGTCGACAGGATCTGCGGCATGATCGCCTGGGGTCTTTCCCACCTGGCGTGGAACATGTGCTATCTCCTCGGCATTTTCATTTTTATGTTTACGCTCAACGCCAGGCTCGCCGCGCTGCTCCTGGCCGTTGTGCCGGTGCTCCTGCTCATCACCTGGCTGTATCAAAAGAAGCTCATTGTCACAAACCGGCGGGTGCGAGCCGTGAACGCCCAGATCACCGGCGCGTTCAACGAGGGCATCTCCGGCGCGAAGGCCTCAAAGACGCTCGTGATCGAGGCGCGCAACATCGGCGAGTTCAACACGATCACCTCGAAGATGTATCGCGCGTCCGTCAAAAGCGCCCTTCTTACGGCGCTCATGCTGCCGCTCATCACGTTCTGCGGCTCGGTGGCCGTCGGCGTCGTGCTGTACAGGGGCGGCGTGCTGGTGATGGAAGACCTTCTGGACTACGGGATGCTTGCCGCGTTCGTCTCCTACGCCGTCGGCATGATCGAACCGGTGATGCAGGCCGCGCACGTCCTTTCGGAAATGATCACGGCGCAGGTCGGCATCGAGCGCGTAACGGCGCTTTTGAGCGCGCCGCTCGGCGAGTCGGATTCGCCCGAGGTGACCGCGAAGTACGGCGACGTGTTTGATCCGAAACGCGAAAACTGGGAGGCCCTGCGCGGCGATATCGAGTTTGAGGATGTGTGGTTTCGATACCCCGACTCCGATACGTATGTCCTCGAGGGATTCAGCCTCAAAATACCGGCCGGCACGACCGTCGCCATCGTCGGCGAGACCGGCGCGGGCAAGTCGACGCTTGTAAACCTGGCCTGCCGGTTCTACGAGCCGACGGCCGGACGCGTGCTCATCGACGGACGGGATTACCGCGAGCGCAGCCTCCTGTGGCTGCATTCCTCGCTGGGCTACGTCCTGCAGGACCCGCACCTTTTTTCCGGCACAATCATGGAAAACATCCGGTACGGCCGGCTCGACGCGACGGACGAGGACGTCGTCCGGGCCGCGGGGCTGGTTTCCGCCGACGCGGTTGTGGCCAGGCTGCCCGAGGGATTTGACACCGAGGTCGGCGAGGGCGGGGACCGGCTGTCGACCGGCGAGAAGCAGCTGATCTCGTTTGCCCGGGCGATCCTGGCCGATCCGCCGATCTTTGTTCTGGACGAGGCCACGTCTTCCATTGACACCGAGACGGAGCAGCTCATACAAAACGCCATCACGCACATCATGAAGGGACGCACGACGTTTATCATCGCGCACCGCCTGTCGACCATCCGCAAGGCGGACCTGATCCTCGTTGTCGAGGCCGGACGGATCATTGAGCGCGGGACGCACGAAGAGCTCCTGAAGAAGGAAGGCCGGTATGCCGCACTATGCCGGGCCATGCAGCTGGAAGAGGATCGATATTAAGTGCGGTCTTACCAAAAGTCCGTAACACGTTTCTACAAAAAGCGCGCAATTGGCTTGCATATGCGGTTAAAACACCTTATAATCTGCTCTAGAAAAACATAACAGGCCTGCAGCGCGGGCCGAGACTTTAAACGGAGGAGCCGTATGTTGACACCGAAGGAAAATTATCTCAAAACGCTCAGCGGAGAGCAGCCCGAATATGTTCCGCAATTTACGTTCGGGCCCATGCCCGGAGACACGAAGCCCGTCGCAACGCATATGTTCGAGCCGCCGATCATTTCGGAGTTTCGCAGAAAGGGCGGCGGAAAGGACGTCTGGGGCGTCAATTTTGTCCCGACATACGAGACGGGCGGCGCGCTCATCCCGGAGCCGAACAATTTTATCCTCAAGGATATCACCAAGTGGCGGGACGTCATCAAGGCGCCGTCCCTGGAGGGCATTGACTGGGAAAAGATGGTCAAGGACGACGTCGAGCAGTCCGGGATCGACCGCACGCAGACAGCCATGGCGCTCAATCTCCATATGGGCTATTTCCAGACGCTGATGTCCTTTATGGGCTTTTCCGAAGGCATGATGGCCATGTACGAGGAACCGGAAGAGGTCCAAGCGCTTCTCACGTACATCTGCGATTTCTACATGGAGGTTGCCAGGAACACCATAGACCTGTATAAGCCGGACGTGCTCACGCTGATGGACGACACGGCGGCCTGGGCAAATCCGTTCATCTCCCGCGAGATGTACGAGGAATTTCTCATCCCGTGCCACGACCGGTGGGCGAAGATGGGACGCGACCGCGGACTGAAAATGACGATGCACAACTGCGGCAAGTGCGAGGGCATCCTCGACCTGCTCGTGGACATAGGCATCAACTCGTGGGATCCCGCGCAGACCTGCAACGATTTGAAAGCCGTCAAGGCGAGGTTCGGCAACAAGCTCGTCATCTCCGGCGGCTGGGACGCAAGGGACCGGCTGTTGGATCCCGATGTCACGGATGAAGAGATTTACGAATCGGTCAGGGCCACGTTTAACATGCTCGCGCCCGGCGGCGGTTTTGCCTGGTGCGGCGGCTTCCTCGGTCCTGTCGACGACGAGGACATCAAACGGAAGAACAAGCTCCTGCACGGTTTTGTGGAGGATATGTGCCACAGCTTCTATAAATAACCGCGTTCGACTCGATCCAGTAAGAAGATTTAGAGGTAACCAGTGAATATTTTGATTTTGGGAGGGTTTCTCGGGTCGGGAAAAACGACGTCGCTCATGCGGCTTGCCCGCTATATTGTCGATACGACGCGTTCCGACAAGAAGATTAAACTCATCATTCTGGAAAACGAGGTCGGCGAGGTCGGCATCGACGACGCGTATCTCAGGAGCGGCGGCTTCACAGTCGACAACCTGTTTTCCGGCTGCGCCTGCTGCACCGTCGCTGGCGAGCTGATCACGGCCGTCATAAAAATTAAAAAAGAGTTTGACCCGGACTGGATCATTGTTGAAACGACCGGGATCGCCTATCCGAGAAACATGCAGGAAAACCTGAAAAACGCCATCGGGCAGGACTCGCGCATCGTCGTCCTCGCGGACGCCTCCCGGTGGAACAGGCTGCTGCTGCCGATGAACAATCTCCTCAGGGGCCAGATAGAGGGGTCCGACGCCGTGCTCGTCAACAAGATCGACCTGGTTGACGGCGACACGCTGGCAAAGGTCGAACGGGACATCCTGGACATGGAACCGAAAGCCGTTGTGCTGAAGATCTCGGCGCTTTCCGACGTGACGGACGACGTCTGGCAACAGGTGACGGGAGGCTGAGAGAATGAACGCACACGATACGCACGAGCACGGGCACACCGAAGGCTGCTCCTGCGGACTTCACGGCCACGACGGCCATGCGCATAATCATGCGCATGCACACGACCATGCGCATACCCACGCACACGACCATGCGCATGCTCACGATCATGCGCATGCGCATACGCACGCGGGCAGCGACGCGCCGGTTCCCGGCGTGGTCCGCGTGGAGAGCCACCTGCATGACGAAGCGCGCGTGATATCCGGCCGCGTGACGCTGGCCGGCGACGAGCTGCGGATCAAGGCGGCGCTGAAGGAGCAGCTTGAAACGCTCGCCAAAGCCGTCTTTGAGCTCGGCGGCATCGTCGGGCACATCAAGGCTTCCTGTGAGACAAAATCCGTAGAAATGTTTTCCGTAACGGAGGTTGAGGCGATGTCCAAGACGTCGCCCGAAAAGGAGCACACGATCAATCTGGCGGCCATCGTATTTGCCGTCGGCCTGGAACAGGCCGAAGAAATGGTGGAAAAAGCGCTGCTGGCGGTCAAGGCTTCGGCGCTGATAAATATTTAGATGTGGTAGACAAAGCCCTCTGGGCTTTGTCTACAGCCTGAGCCCCGTTTGCAAAAACGGGGCGCCGTTTTAAATTGTTGTAAAATCACTGTACAAACGCTTCAATATCTGATTAAATTGTCATGGCTAGATCGATGCGCCGCGAAATATAATAGATACGGAGGGCTTGATTGCGGAAAAGTGACCGATATGCAATGATGCCCCGATTACATCATACGTGAGCCAGCCGTCCGTGCCGGCGGCGGCTGGACGCGGGCCGGACTCGGACGGACTGCGGCGGACTTTCGGCAAAGGTGGGCTTATGGCCAGGTTTAAACACATTCTCATATGGAAATTGCTCAGGTTTCCGGCGGTTTTATTTCTGAAGATACGCTTGAACTATTTCTTTGAAAAGGCGCCCAAAATTCCGGGGCCGTTTCTTCTGATCGCCAATCACGTGACGGACCTCGACCCGCTGATGGTCGGGTGCAGCTTCAGCCAGCAGATGTATTTCGTGGCCAGCGAGCACCTTTTCCGCAAAGGCTTCCTGTCGAGGCTGCTCGTGTGGCTCGTCGCGCCCATTGCGCGGATCAAGGGTTCTACGGATACCGCCTCGGCCATGAACATCATCCGCACGCTTCGCCGCAAGGGCAACGTCGGCCTTTTCGCGGAGGGCGACCGCTCCTGGAACGGGCTGACAAGCCCGCTGCATCCGACGACGGCGCGCCTTATAAAGGCCGCGAAAGCGACCCTCGTAACATACCGGCTGTCCGGCGGATACATGACGAGTCCCCGATGGAGCCGGCTCTTCCGCCGCGGCAGAATGTACGGCAGGTATATTAATGTCTATTCGCCCGAGCGGCTCGAGAGAATGTCCGTCGGCGAGCTGACGGAAGCCGTCATGTGCGATATTTATGAGGACGCCTACGAGCGTCAGCGTAAGGAACACATCGCTTATAAAGGCCCCAGGCTTGCCGAAGGTCTCGAGCTGGCGATCTATACTTGCCCTGTCTGCAAGGGCGTGTGCACGACACACAGCAAAGCAGACCTGTTTTACTGCGACTGCGGCATGCAGGCCAAATATAACGTATACGGTTTTTTTGAAGGAGAACTGCGGCCGTTTGACACCATCCGGGACTGGGATGCCTGGCAGGAGGATTTCCTTAGAAAATACGCGTCGAAAACCGGGGACGAGCCGCTGTTTGAGGACGACGGGCAGAGCCTTTGGGAGATCGGCGGCGACCACCTCGAGGTATGCGTCGCGCAGGGCGCGCTGAAGCTTTATAAAGACCGGCTGACGCTAGGGGATTTCTCCGTGCCGCTCCCGAAGCTGTATGAGATGGGCGTTATCGGACAGGACCTGATTGTCTTTTCGGCGGAGGGCAAGAACTACGAGATCAAGTCGGCCGTCCCCCGAAGCGGACGCAAATACCTGACGATGTACCGGATCCTGACCGGCGAATGCGCGCCGGCCAGCAGCGTTGCCGGCGTGTGATATCCGGGTTCGTGCAATAAGATACGGAGGTAACCTATGGACTACTCCAGCGCCAACCACGCCGTATGGAACGTGATCGTACAATTCGGCATCATTGCGGTTATCATTTTGCTGTCAAACCTGCTCCGCCGAAAAATCCCGTTTGTCCGGAACAGCCTGATGCCGACGGCCGTGCTGGGCGGGTTCATCCTGCTGGTAGTACGGACGACCGGTCTTCTGTCCCTGGACACAGATTTCATGGAAATCCTCATATATCACGGCATCGCGCTCGGTTTTATCGCTATGTCCCTGCGCATACCGGATAAAACGGCTGCCGCGAAAGCGAGCCTGACAGGACCGAAGACCGGCGCGATCATCGTGGGGTCCTATCTGATCCAGGCGATCGTCGGTCTCATCATTTCCATCGGGCTGGCCTATACGCTCATGCCGGGTATGTTCAAGGCGGCGGGCATCCTCCTGCCGATGGGCTACGGACAGGGGCCCGGACAGGCCAACAACGTCGGCACGACCTATGAGGCGGCGGGCTTTGGCGGCGGGCGCAGCTTCGGGCTGTCCCTGGCGGCGGCGGGCTTTCTGTGCGCGTGTATCATCGGTGTGATCGTTCTCAACTGGCTCAATGCGAAGGGTAAAATCAAAAAGACAAAGTCCAGCGACATGTACGGCTCGATGATCGTCGACAAGTTCCAGGATGAGGGCGAGATCCCCGTGTCCGAATCGGTCGACAAATTCTCCATTCAGGTTGCGCTCGTGCTCATCGTCTACCTTGCCACCTATCTTGTGACCTGGGGCATTACATCCGCGCTTACGGCTTATCTGCCCGGCGTTGCGGCGATGCTGAACACGCTTTTGTGGGGCTTCAACTTCATCATCGGCTCTGCGCTGGCCATCCTGACGCGCGTTATCATGAAAAACCTGAAGGTCGCCCGCGTCATGACGCGGCAATACCAGAACAATTACCTGCTCTCGCGCATCTCGGGGTTTTTCTTCGACGCGATGATCGTTGCGGGCATTGCCTCCATCGACATAGCGGACCTCAGCGGTCTGTGGGTGCCGTTTGTGCTGATGGCCGTGGCGGGCGGCATTGTCACTTGGGTCTTTCTGGCCTGGGTCTGTAAAAGGATCTACAGGGGGTATTATTATGAAGGCCTGCTGGCCATGTACGGCATGATGACGGGGACGATCAGCTCGGGGGTGCTGCTGCTCCGTGAAATCGACCCGAATTTCGAGACGCCCGCGGCCAACAACCTGATCATCGGCTCGAGCTTCGCCATCATTCTGGGCGCGCCGATGCTCGTCTTTATCGGCATGGCCTACAAATCCACCGTCATGACGTTTGTCACGCTGGGCCTGTGCGTGGCGTATTTCGCGCTTATGCTGCTGTTCATTTTTAAGGTGAACCGCCGTAAGGACGCAAAGGATAAAACGTAACTGTTTCAAATACGGAAAACCCGGAGGCGGCCGCCTCCGGGTTTTTTTATACGCGCGGGGGATACCCTATCCGCGGGTGAGTTTTCAGCTGCAAAATGGGCGGATAGGGAATCCGCTCCCGCAGATAACTTACAGGTTTTCCGTCTCCGCGGCCTCCGCGTCCGCGGCCTCCGCGTCCGCCCGCGGCGTTGCGTCCCGGCTGTTTCGCCTCAGCAGCTCATAAGCGAGCGCCGCGCCGATCGCCGTGAAGACGACGGGGAAGACGTTGGCCGCAGAGAAGGCGGGGGAGGGGAGCACGCCTTTTTTTCCGATCATCCCGATCGTGACAAGCGGAAGATTAATAAAGGACATCCCGAATTACAGCACATCCCCGACCGCCTGGCAGGACAGCGCCGTCAGATACAGGCCGAGCAGCGTGAAAAGGACCATCAGTATGAAGCCGCGCCGGCCCATGTAGCCCCGCAGGATTTTGATGCCGCAGTATACAAACAGCGGTACCAACAGGTACAAAGAGATCGGAAGAGCACACGTCTGAACTCCAGTCACCGCTCATTATCTC
>CAYMLM010000138.1:0-7842 GCA_964391385.1 uncultured Papillibacter sp. | reverse complement strand
AGATAATGAGCGGTGACTGGAGTTCAGACGTGTGCTCTTCCGATCTCACGCAGGCTCCGGAGCAGAGCGCCGATCCGCCCACCCCGAGCCAGATGCCGGACACGTCGGCGTCCTCCGTATCGTCAAGCGCCGTTCAGGTTAAGCCGGAAGATTCCGTAACAGCGTCGCCGGGCCTGCCCTGCAGTGCGCAGGCAGGCGCGCCGGAGGGGATCACGCCGTGCCTGCTGAACGTGTCGCTCATCGGGGATTCCGTCGGAATCGATATCGCGCCGTATCTGCAGCAGTATATTCCCAATCTCTACGTTGACGCGGCGGTGTCCAGACAGTTTTCGGAGGCAAAGAGCATTGTTGGCGAGCTTGTTGAATCGGACAGTCTGGGAAAAATCGTCATTATTGAGCTCGGCTCGAACGGCACCATATCGGAATCTCACCTTCGCGCGCTGATCGACCTCATCGGCAGCGGAAGGCGTATCGTTTTTATCAATATTCAGGTGCCCAGATCCTGGTGTGAGGGCAACAATGCCACACTGTCGAGGGTCTGCGCCGAATATGCCAATGTTGTCATAGCCGACTGGTACAGTGCCAGCATTGACAAAGACGAATATTTTTACAGCGACGACGTCCATCCGAACGCGACCGGCTCCCCCGTTTTGGCGCAAATCGTCTATTTCGCGGTCATGGAAAGCCAGGTGACCAAGCCAATACCCTCGGTGAGCTGACCGGGCACGGCACTCCTGTTATAGCGATCAAACGAAAAGCCGGCCGTTTAATGATTAACGCGCCGGCTGCAGAATTTGTTTTTTTTCGACGGGAAATGTCTGTTATAATGGCGCTCGAGCTATCAATCAGGCAATACACGATGCCGCGGCGCCTTGCCGGGACCCCGGAAGGCGGCACATACGGAGGTTTAGACATTGAGACATTTCAGAAGATTTATATACGGTCTCACAGCCATGCTCCTGCTTTTTTCCCTATTGATCCTGCCGTCGTCCGCGGCAGCCGTTACCGCCGTGCCGACGCCGTCGGCGGTGTTTGTGGACGGGCATGAAATACCGTTTGACGCTTATTTCATCAATGGTAATAACTATTTTAAGATACGAGACATCGCGTACGCGCTGAGCGGCTCCGCCAAGCAATTCCAGGTGACGTACGACGAGCGAACCAAACAGATCGATCTGACGCTCAATACGGCCTACACGCCGGAGGGAGACGAGCTGACGTTAGGCCAGGCAAAGAGCGCCGCCGCGTATCTGACAAACTCTGAGGTCTTTCTCAATGGCGAAAAGCTCTCCCTGATCGCGTATATTATTAACAATAACAATTATGTCAAGCTCCGCGACCTTGCCGCCGTCGTTGACTTCGGCGTTACATACAATGCGGCCAGCCGCGCCATCGTCATAAATACCTCGGTCGGTTATACGCCGGACAAGCCGGCGGAAACGTGGCCAAGCGACCTGAACGTGACCTTCATCGGAGACTCCATCGGGATCGATATCGCACCGTATCTGAAGCAGTATTTCCCCAACATCTATATCGACGCGAAAGTGTCGAGACAGTTTTCGGCTGCCAAAGGCATCGTTCAGGGGCTTTTGGATTCGGACAAGCTGGGGCCGGTCGTCGTCATCGAGCTCGGTGCGAACGGCACCATATCTGAATCGCATCTTCGCGCGCTCGTCGAGCTCATCGGCAGCGACCGGAAGATTGTTTTTGTGAACGTACAGGTGCCGCGCTCCTGGTGCGAGGGCGACAACGCCACGCTGGCAAGCGTCGTCCCGGAATACACCAATGCCATTATTGCGGACTGGTACGGCGCCAGCATCCACAACAGCGAGTATTTTTACAAAGACGGCGTCCACCCGAACAACACCGGCTCCCCTATTCTCGCCAAGCTCATTGCGGACGCGGTGATGAAAATAATGTCGTCATAAATATAAGGGACACATAAATACCACAGACCGTTATAAATGACGCCCTTGAATCCCAGGCTGCCGAAAGAGCTGCGGAAACAGCTCTTTCGGCAGATTTTGTTCTCGGCTCTTGGCTCTCGCAGATAAAACTTTCGGGCACGAATCCCGGAATGCCCTGCAGCTACAATTTGACGGAATGGACCTGTCCCGCGGCTGACAGGTATGGTCTGTTTCGCGGGGCGCTGAGCAATTGCCGAACGCAAAAATAATCTCAATTTTCAGCCTAAATATACGATAAAAGGAGTAGAAGCCGTTTTAGGAGGTGACCCTGTGAAAATCGAGAAAAGCACCCTGGAACTGTCCTCTTCGTCCGCGGAGACAACTGTCATCAAAACGACGCAGCAGCTGGAAATTCAGACGGGTACGGCCCAGCGGAACGGTCCGCTGCGGATGGACCTCGACCTGAGCGCCGTGAAGGGCACCAAGCTCAAGGAAGTCAAAATGTTTGAGATCCCCGAAGAAGACAAATCGAAGATTCGAATGCTCAATAAAATGCTCGAGGCAATGACGGGCAAAAAAATGCGTTTTTACATCCCAGAGAAGTATTTGGCGACCGAATCCGAAGGCGGTGGGACAAGCCGCGGCACTCGCGTGCAGTTCGGCGGTGCAGCGCGCAGTCTGAGCTGGGATATCCGCTATCAGAGTCAGGAGACCATCGTGGAAACGGCGGAAATGAGCTTCAGCGCGGCCGGCGTCGTCAAAACCGCCGACGGCAGGACGATCGATATCGACCTCCAGCTCAATCTGAGCAGAAGCTTTTCCGCGACGTCCCTCACATCCTTTTCGGCCGGAAACGCCGCCATAGATCCGCTTGTCGTCAACTTCGACGGCCCCTCGGCAAGCCTGACAACGCAAAAATACAGCTTTGACCTCGATAATGACGGAACCGATGAAAACATGTCCTTTGTCGGCAGCGGAAGCGGCTTTTTGGTCCTGGATAAAAATCTGAACGGCCTCGTCGACAACGGCGGGGAACTGTTCGGCCCCTCCTCGGGGAGCGGTTTCATCGAGCTGAAGGCCTACGATGAGGACGGAAACAACTGGATTGACGAAAACGATCCGGTTTTTAACCGTCTTCAAATCTGGACGAAGGACGAAAACGGAAACGACAAACTGTTCGCGATCGGACAGGCCGGCATCGGAGCGATTTATCTGGGCGCAGTATCCGGCCGCTTTGCGCTGAAGGATTCCTCCAACGCCCTTCAGGGTGAAATCCGGGAAAACAGCATCTTCCTGCGTGAGAATGCTACCGCCGGCACCATACAGCACGTGGATTTGTCCGTATGATCCCGAAAATCGTACGCAAAATGCGCTTTTATTTGGCCCTTACAAGCCATTTAAAAGCGCATTTTTTATCCGGGCTATTTTGTTGAGTCGTTGCTGCTGGAGTTTGTCTTGCAGCAGCGTTTTCGAATGCCTAATTATCGGACATATTACACTAGACGATCCGCCGGGCGCCCCAGTATTGCGTCTTGTAATAGCCCGACGCCAGACTCGATACCTTGACGACGTCGCCCGTATGCGGCGCGTGGATGAACTGGCCGTTGCCGATGTAAATCCCCACATGGCCAATGTTGCTGCTGCCCCGCTTCTTGAAAAAGACAAGATCTCCAGGCTGCAGGTCGGACGATGACACGGTGACGCCGTTATAGGACTGGGCCGTCGCCGTGCGGTTGACGGAATAGCCAAAGTGCCGGTAGCAATAGTATACGAGTCCCGAGCAGTCAAAGCCCGAAGGGGACGTGCCGCCGTAGACGTATTTGACGCCGAGAAACTGCATGGCGTAATCGACGATTTCCTGTCCTGAAGCGGTGCCGGCCGAATCGCCGTACCATTTGTCGCCGCCGCCCGCCGAGGCCTGGGCCGCAGCCAGGGCCGCCGCCGCCTGCTCGGCTTTGATGCGTTCCTGTTCGGCAAGCTGGGCCTCCATATTGCTGATTTTATCACTCAGCGACGACTGAAGCGACTTAACCGAGGCCAGCTGCGCAGCGTATTCGGCCGAATCGGCCTCGAGGCTCGCCAGAATGTCTGCGGCCTCCTCCTGCTGGACGGCAAGATCGGCCTGTTTATCCTGGTAAGCCGCGAACACATCCTCCTGCTCCGCCATCTCGGCTTCCATTTCCGTTTTGGCGCTTTTTACCGCTTCCTGGGCAGCCTGGAGATCGTTGATCAGGCCGTTGTCATATTCCATGATCTCGCCGACGCTGTTTAAGCGGCTGAGCAGATCTTCGAAACTGGCGGCGCCGAACAGGATGGCTAAGTATGTAAGGCCGCCGTTTTCCTCCATCACGCGGATGCGTATCTTGTAGGTCTCCAGCAGCTCCGTTTCTTTCTGCGCGTTGACGTTGAGCTCATTCTCCATTTCCGCGATCGAATTTGTGTATAAGTCGATCTGTTCGGAGAGATTGTCGAGCTGCGCGTTCGTCACGTCAAGCTTCGCGCTCAGGACGGCAAGCTTTTCCGTCTGCGAGGCGACCTCCCCGCTGAGTTCATCCGCCTGCGCCTGGATGTCGGCCCTTTGTCCCGCGAGCTCTTCCTGCTGTTTCTTCAGCGCGTTCAATTCCGTTTTGCTCACGGCCTCGGCAGACGGCTGACACAGCGCGAAGATCATATTCAGCGTCAGGACAAACGTCAGCAAAACAGCCAATACGGACTTTTTCCTCTTTGTGAAAACGAAAAACATGTTGACCTCACGTGCGCAAGCGCAATAGATATGCATTTAAGCGCAGTCTATGCGCTCATGCGTATAGTATTATGAATCCTCCCGCGCCCGGGAGTAAACTGTCCAGCTTTTTAAAACCATGACGGGAAAAAGAGATCTCAATCTCTGCAGGCGCGAATATCCACGCAGACGAAGTAACAAATAGTTACAATGATTATACCTCTAAAAATGTCAACTTGCAATACAATTTGACTATTTTTCTTGAATAATCAGGGATTTTTTATCCAAAAAAACAGTTTCTGCAAATTTTATCTCCTCTTATTGTATAATTAAATGGTCAATACAAATAGGTTGATGCGGATACAACATATTGACTTTTTGGCGGTTAGTATATACAATATATAGTAATCTGGGCGTCATAACGCCGTCTATATAGAGATACGGAGGCAACAAAAATGACTATCAGCGACAATGCGCGGGTGATTTTGGAAAAGCGCTATCTCGTCCGGGACGACACGGGCCAACCGGCCGAGACCGTGGAGGATATGTTTGCACGCGTGGCGGCCGCGGTCGCCGCGGCGGATCTGCTGTATGATCCCCAGGCGGATGTCGAGCACGTACGTCAGGCCTTTTTTAACCTGATGACAAGTCTCGACTTCCTGCCGAATTCGCCGACGCTGATGAACGCCGGCCGGCCGCTTGGCCAGCTGTCCGCCTGCTTCGTCCTGCCGGTGGAGGATTCTATGGAGGCGATTTTCGAGGCGATCAAACAGGCCGCCCTGATCCACAAAAGCGGCGGCGGGACCGGCTTTTCGTTTTCCCGGCTGCGCCCGAAGGGCAGCACCGTCAATTCGACCGGGGGCGTGGCCTCGGGGCCCGTGAGCTTCATGCGGGTTTTCAATATGGCCACCGAATCCGTCAAGCAGGGCGGGACGAGGCGGGGCGCCAACATGGGTATCCTGCGCGTCGACCATCCGGACATCCTGGAATTCATCGACTGTAAGAAGGACGGGAAGGAAATCACCAATTTCAACATATCCGTGGCCGTCACGGAGGACTTCATGGCAGCTGTCGAAAAGGACGTGGACTACGAGCTGATCGACCCGAACACGGGCAGCTGTACGGAAAAGCTCTCGGCCCGGTATGTATTTGACAAGATCGTGACCTCCGCCTGGCGCAACGGCGAACCCGGCATCCTCTTCATCGACCGCCTGAACCGGGACAACGTCGTGCCCTCCAAGGGCCTTATCGAGTCGACGAACCCGTGCGGGGAGCAGCCGCTGCTGCCGTACGAATCGTGCAATCTCGGTTCCGTCAATTTGGTGCATATGCTCAAAAAGACCGGCGGCGGGTATGAGGTGGATTACGACAAGCTCAGCAGGACCGTTTATACGGCCGTCCACTTTCTGGACAACGTCATTGACATCAATAAGTATCCGCTCGAGTCGATCGAAAAGACGACGAAGGAGACCCGGAAGATCGGTCTGGGCGTCATGGGCTGGGCGGACATGCTCTTGTATCTGGGTATCCCCTACAGCTCGGATGAGGCCGTTGGGCTTGCTGATAAAATCATGGGCTTTATCGAGACCTGCGGCCGCGAGCAAAGCGCGGAGCTGGCGCAAGCGCGGGGCCCTTTCCCGCTGTTTGACGTAAGCACCCTAAACGATGGCCCGCTCATGCGCAACGCGACCGTCACGACCATCGCGCCGACGGGCACCCTGTCCATCATCGCCGGGGTTTCCAGCGGCATCGAGCCGGTGTTCGCGTACGCGTACATCCGCAACGTTATGGACGGCACGGAGCTCCTGGAGGCCAACCCGATTTTAAAGGACGAGCTGGCAGCGCGGGGGCTGTACACCGAAGACCTGATGCGCCGCCTCTCGCAGGAAGGGTCTCTGGCGCATATAGACGAATTGCCGGAGGAGCTCCGGCGCGTCTTCCTGTCCGCGCACGACATCCCGCCCGAATGGCACATCCGGATGCAGGCCGCCTTCCAGCGGCACGTCGACAACGCCGTGTCCAAGACCGTCAATTTTCCGAACGACGCAACGCCCGACGACGTCCGGGAGGTCTATCAGCTGGCCTTCCGGCTCGGCTGCAAGGGCGTGACAATCTATCGCGACGGCAGCCGCGAAAGCCAGGTGCTCAATATCGGGAAGGTCAACGCGCCCGGCGGGGACGCGCCAAACGCCGACGCTGCGGACGCCGATCCGGCAACGGAGGAAAAGCTCCGGGAGGTTGCAGAAAAATGCGCGTCTTACGGACCACAGCCTCAGAAAATCGTCCCGCGCCCCCGCCCCGAGATCACAAGCGGCCTGACCGAACGGGTCAAGATCGGCTGCGGGAACCTGTATATCACGGTCAACTATGATGAGCACGGTATCTGCGAGGTTTTTACGAATACCGGCCGCCATGGCGGCTGCCCGTCGCAGTCGGAGGCCACGAGCCGGCTTGTGTCGATCGCGCTGCGCTCGGGCGTGGACGTCGGCACAATCATCAAGCAGCTCAAGGGCATCCGCTGCCCGTCGACAATCCGCCAGCCGGGCATGAAGGTGACGAGCTGCCCGGACGCGATCGCGCGGATGATCCAGAAGGTGGCGCACTACCAAAACGGCGGCGGGACCGACGCTCCGGTCCCGGAACCGGACGGCGCGCCGGACGGCGATACGCGCGTTCCCCCGTCCGGGATACAGTACTGCCCCGAGTGCGGCAGCCTCATCGAACACGAGGGCGGCTGCGTGACCTGCCGCAACTGCGGGTATTCCAAGTGCGGGTAAACCCGACGTGCCTCAACACCGGCGCCGCACGATGCGCGGCAACGTTTAAAACAGTGGACATACCGGCATAAATCCTGTACAATCCAATCAGTCTTTTCATATCGGAGGATGGTCATGTGGGAATATAAGACCGAAACGTTTAATTCGACGTGGGATACAAAAAAGTCCATTAAATATAAGAGCGACGAAATTTTAAATAAATTCGGCCGGGACGGCTGGGAGCTCGTCAATTTCCAGTGCGTGGGGGCGTACGGCTCCATGATGATCTTCGTGTTCAAACGCGCGGTCGGCTGACGCTTGTCAGCCGATACAAAGCGAATCTCAAGATTTTGGGGGGAACAGAATGGTACATCTTGTATACTGCGACGATAAGGAAAGAGAACTTAAGAAGATCGGAAGAGCGTCGTGTAGGGAAAGAGTGTAGGATAGGGTGTAG
>CAYMLM010000137.1:6727-7911 GCA_964391385.1 uncultured Papillibacter sp. | reverse complement strand
GAAACCGCCGCCTATGCTGCTGCCGCCGCCGAAGCCGCCAAAGCCGCCGCCGCCGGGCGGTCTGCCTCCCGGACCGGGACCGCGGGGACCGGGTCCGCGCGGCCCGCGCCAGCCGGGTCCGCCGGGTCCGTACCACCAGGAGCGGTGCGGTCCGACCCATATGAACCACGGATAATACCGCGGGACCGGCATGCCCATGTGCGTGTAGTACGCCCTGTGCCGGCGTCTGTCTGAAAAAGCGGCCGCGATGAATATGAATACAATGATCGCGACGATAACGATCCAGATGATTGCGGCCGACCACGGGTTGGAGTAGCTGCCGTTGTTATAATACCCGTCATAATAGCCGTCGTAATAACCGTCGCCGTAATAACCGTCATTGTTGCCGTAATAATAACCGTCGTTGTTGCCGCTGTCCTGGTTGACGTTGTAGTATTCCGCATACCAGGAGAACAGCGCTTCGAGCATATTGGACGTCGCCTGCTCGTTACGGCCCGCGTCAAAGTCATCCCAGAAATATTGCTCGAAATAGCTGTCGACCTGACTGGATGGGAACGATCCGACAATGCCGGCCCCCACCGTCAGCCATGCCTTGTTTTCTCCCGGCGATATCAGCAGCAGCATGCCGTTATTGGCCGTCGAGCTGCCGACGCCCCAGTCGTTGAAGAGCTGCAGCGCGTATTCGTCGGCAAACATCCCGTCTAAATAATCGACCGTCACAACAACGATTTGAGCGCCGTCACACTTTTGTTCAAGATCGACATTCGAGTCGATGATCATGCTTTCAAGCGAATCTGACAGGACGTCGGCATAGTCGGCGACGTAATACTGAGGGCTCTGGGATACGACGGCCAGCGCCGGCGTCGTCAGAGCGCACAACAGCGCCACTAAGAAAACTGCCGAAAAGATCCTCTTTTTCATTGTCTATCCCTCCGCCCCGAAGTATTCGGGAAGTGTTACGAAAGCCAGGTTTTTTAAAATGCCGACGGGAAACGCCCCCAGCTCCTGCCTGAAGGACGACACTGCGTCGTTGTAAGCGCTTCGCTCGATGACGCTCTGCGCGCCGTCGAGCGTTTCGGCATAGCTTTGGACGGCGGCGAGCGTCGTGCCGGTCAGGTCGTAACGCATGATCTCCTGATAGAGCGCCTCATGCGCAAAGAGATGCTCGGGATCCGACGGGATGA
>CAYMLM010000137.1:0-6717 GCA_964391385.1 uncultured Papillibacter sp. | reverse complement strand
TATAAAACATCGCTTCGATCCTCTTCGTCTGGGTTCCGACGGAGCGGTGGACACCGAACAGCGTGCCGAGAACAATGACGAGCGCTGCGACGATAAAGGCTGTCGAGCGTTTCTTAAAAATTTCCATTTTATTTCCGCAGGTCGAGAAGCTTCTGCTTCAGCTCACCCTCGATGCGGCCGAGCTCGACTTCCGCCGCCTTGCGCTTGGCCGCGCCCTCCGTCTGAATCACGCGCACCTCTTCGAGCGTTTCAATCAGCTTGCGGTTTGTCTCCTGAAGCGTTTCGATATCCGCGACGCCGCGCTCGGACTCCTTGGCGATCTCGATTGTGCCGGTTTTGAGCATGTCGGCGTTCTTCCGTAGCAGCTCGTTGGTCATATTCGTCACCTCGCGCTGCGCTTCCATCGCCTGCTGGGAATGGTGCAGGCCGAGCGCCAGGACCATCTGGCTCTTCCAGAGCGGGATGGTGTTGACGATGGAGGTCTGGATCTTTTCAACCATCAGGCTGTCGTTGTTCTGCAGGAGGCGGATCTGCGGCGCCATCTGGATGGAGATGGTCCGTGTGAGCTCCAGGTCGTACAGCTTCTTTTCGAAGCGGTTGATCAGGTTGGCAAAATCGTTCACCGCCTGCGCGTCCTCGGGTTTTCCGGACTCCTCGGCTTTCTTTTTCAGCTGCGGCAGGGTCGCTTCGTTGCATTCCCGGAGCTTCTCCTTGCCCGCGAGGATGTACATCGTCAGCTCCTTGAAATACGCCTGGTTGAGCTCGTACATCTTGTCGAGCATCGCCGCGTCCTTCAAAAGCGTGTACTGATGCTTCTCTAGCATCTCGGCGATCTTGTCGACGTTGACGGACGTCTTGTCGTATTCGGCCTTGATCGTGGCGATCTGGTTTTGTATTCTCTTTTTAAGGCCGAACAGGCCCTTTTTTTCGTTTTCCCCGTAGTTGAAGCCCCTGAGCTGAACGACGAGGTTCGAGAGCATGCCGCCGACCTCGCCCATGTCCTTCGTACGCACGCTGTCGAGCGTCGAGGCTGAGAAATCCGCGATGTTCTTCTGGGAGGCCGCGCCATAGGTCAAGACGGCATTCGTGTCCGTGATATCGATCTTCTGTGAAAACTCGCGTACCAATTTCTGCTCGGCCTCGCTCAGCTGGCTGATATCGAGCTTGGCGGCGGCCGCCTGGGCGGCGGGAACGGGGGCATCGGGCGTCACGGTCTGTGCGATCGGCGCGTCGCCGCCCAAAGTCAGGTTCGGCGTATATCCGGAGGTGTTGTCAGGCATAAAAACGGTCATTCCTTTCGTTTTTTTGGGGCACAAAGCAGTCATGTAAGGCATGACCATTTTGTGCGTCGTTTGTAGGTCGCGAAGCGGGAGCAAATGGCACGTAAAAGACCAATTCGGTCGCTTTCATGACGTTCATACTCTTTTTCGTTTTAGAAATCCCTGTCGGCAAGGCCTTCTTTTTTCAGCATGCTCTTGAGCACGACGATGTCTGTCTCGATGTCGAGCGCCTGGTCGGCAAAGAGCGCGTCGAGCTGCTTTTTATAGCCTTCGAGCGTCGTGTCCAGGATGGTCTCGATCCGCTCCATGGTGCCGGAGATATTCTGACCCATGCCGCCGAGGGCGGACATGCGGTCATACGTGTTTAAAAGCTTCATCGTCGTCGGCAGGTAAAAGTCTGCGAAATGCTTGACCTGGCGGTAATCCGACGGGTCCTCGACGAGATCCTTGAATATCTTGTCCGTTATGGACATGATTTCGCCGATCTTCTTCTTGACCTCCGGGTTTTTAATGCTGTCGCGCAGGCGGGCCATTTCAGCTATGGCCACGCTGCCCTCGGCCATGAGCTTGTCTATTTTCTCGTCACCCGTCGATACGGGTTTTTCCGGTTCTTTAATATATTCCGTTTTGCCCGGGAAGATGACGGACAGTATGGCGTAAGCGGCGATACCCAGCGCAACGAGAACGGCGAAGTGCCAGAACTTATACAGGGGGAGGAAAAGACAATACAGCAGCCAGACAACGGCCAGGCCGTAAACCGGCGCAACAGATTTTTTCCGAACTTCACGCATAATGCGCCACGCTCCGTTTCCTAGCTTGCCGCGACGGCTTGCCGCCTGCCTGTCCCACAAGCGTTTTGGGTCCAAAAACCGCACCAAGCCTAAATTTGCCAGTATGTCCCCTCTATTCTATGCGGTTACAAACTGCCTGTCAAGACATAACGTCGGGTGTTCCCTTCAGCCGGCGAATATCCTTATTGTTATAACGTCTTTTTTTATGTTATACTTTTCCATGTGCCGAAGCCTTATAAAATACCTCTTGACTGTCAAGTCACTTTATACCGTATCCTATTGGCACTTAAACCGGAAAGGACGGAGAAGCATGACCATTAGAGACATGGAAGCGCTGTCCGGGTTGACGCGTGCCAATATTCGCTATTACGAGCAGGAGGACCTGCTGTCTCCAAACCGCGCGTCCAATGGGTATCGTGACTATTCAGGGGATGATCTCGAGGCGCTTAAGCGCATCAAGCTGCTTCGCAGCCTTGACATTACATTGAGAGAAATAAAGCAGCTTCAGTCCGGCGCCGCCCGGCTCACCGATACGCTGTCCCGGAAGATCGGCGAACTGGAGCAGGTCCGGCAGGACGCAGCCTTCGCACGGGATATCTGCCGCGTCATGCGGGAGGATCAGGCGACGTACGCCACGCTCGACGCCGACAAATATCTTGACGCCATCCCCCCGGCCTCAAAAACCGCTTCTTTCAGCATCCCCTCGGACACCGTGCCGCCGGTGTCTCACCCGTGGCGGCGATATTTCGCCCGCATGCTGGATATCTCGATCTATTCAACGGCATGGGCCGCGGTGCTCGCGCTGTGCTTTCATATAAACCTCGCGAGCAGGAGCGGCATACTGGATTACCTCGACATTATGATCGCGGCGCTTCTCATGCTCTTTCTGGAGCCGCTGCTGCTCCGGCTTTTCGGCACGACGCCCGGAAAATGGATCTTCGGTCTATACCTCGAGGATGAAACCGGCAGACGTCCCGATTACGGCGCCGGTTTTTTCCGCACCTGGGGCGTTATCGGCTCCGGACTCGGATACTATATCCCGATCTATAACCTTGTCAGGCTCTGGAAGAGCTATAAGCGCTGCCGCGACAACGAACCGGAGCCCTGGGAAGACGAGCTGGTCTACTCCATAAGGGATACAAAATGGTATCGGGCCGCCGCATACGTCGCGGCCTGCGGGGTCCTGTTCGCCGCGCTTGTCCTAATCACAAACGCCGCTCCGCTGCCGCCGAACCGGGGCGAGCTGACGGTCGCCGAATTTGCGGAAAATTACAACGCCCTGGCCGCCTATTACGGCATCGAAAGCGGCGAGCGGCTCGGCCCGGACGGGAAATGGACAGAAGCGGCCGGGGACGGGACGGTCTATATCAACATCGGCGTTACCCCGTTCGCGGAATTCGAGTATACCGTCGAAGACGGGTATCTGACGGGCATTCGATATGAAATCACCGTGGATGACAACCATGAATGGCTGATTCCCGGAAGCAGCGAGATGACCCTGGCCGCGCTCTCCTTCATCGGCGCTCAGGATGAAGCCGGAATTTTCTCAGGCGTCCGGAAAAAGATGGTGGATGAAATCTCCGGCCGCAGTCTTGAAGACTTTACGTTTGTCAGCGCCGGCGTGCGGCTCGTATGCGACGTCGAGTTTTCCGGATATAACGATTACAGCGCCAGCCAGGGGATACTGATACCGCTCGACGGCGCGGAGACACATTTTTATAGGTCGTTCTCAATGGATAAGACGGCCGGCTGAACGGACTCGACGGTATCGGGTCCGCCTTGCTTTGATATCATCGCCGCCAAGGCGATGTATCGGGACAGGCGTTGCGCTTGACATTGCTCGACCGGTTATATTATAGTCGATATATTGAAAAATACATCAGGATGCACTTCGGGGCCGCGCCGGGATAAACCCGGTCGGCGGCCCCTATATGAAAGCACGCGGCGCGCCAGCCGCTTAATTAATAGTATGCCGCGCCGCGTGATGACGTGACCGGTCGGCCGCCCTTAAAAAACCGGCGGCGGGACATTGATAAAAGGAATGGTCGTTTTGATAAAAGTAGCCCCCTCCATACTGTCCGCCGATTTTTCGCGGCTGGGCGAAGAGATCTCCAGTGTTTCCGAAGCCGATTATCTCCATTTTGACGTAATGGACGGCGTCTTCGTCCCCAACATTTCCATCGGCATTCCCGTTTTGGAGTCCGTACGGAAATTTACGGACATGACGCTCGATGTGCACCTGATGATCACGCAGCCCGTGCGGTACGTCGACGACTTCATCAACGCGGGCGCGGACATCGTCGTCCTCCATGCGGAGGCCGACGCGCCGGACCGGACAAAAACGGCGCTCGAACGGATCAGGGCCCGCGGCAAGATGGCCGGGCTGTCCGTCAAGCCGGGCACGCCGGCCGAAAGCCTTCTGCCCTATCTCGAGCTTTTGGACATCGCGCTCGTCATGACCGTCGAGCCGGGCTTCGGCGGTCAGTCGTTTATGGCGGACATGCTCCCGAAGATTGAATTTTTGCGCCGGACGTTTGATGCGCGCGGCCTGGCCTGCGAGCTCGAGGTCGACGGCGGCATCAACCCGGAGACGGCGAAGCTGTGTATCGCCGCCGGCGCCGACGTGCTGGTGGCCGGGAGCGCCGTGTTTAAGGCCGCCGACCGCGCCGGGCTCATCCGGACGCTTCGGACGGTATAGCGCCGGCAAACAAAATCACCCGAAAGGATCGTCCCTATGAGCTTTTTCCCGAACGCGCTCGAGGTATTGATTGAAAAATTCGCATCCCTGCCCGGTATCGGACAGAAAACGGCGCAGAGGCTGGCTTTTCATATCCTCTCCCTGCCGGACACGGACGCGCAGGCTTTTGCCGACGCCGTCTCGGAGGCGAAGAAAACCGTCCATTGCTGCAGGATCTGCCAGAACCTGACGGACGGCGATATATGTTCCATCTGCGGCAGCCCGCGGCGGGACGAGCGGATCATCTGCGTCGTGTCGGACCCGAAGGCCGTCGTCGCCGTCGAACGCTCCCGCGAGTACAACGGGCACTATCACGTCCTGCACGGCGTCATCTCGCCGCTCAATCACGTCGGGCCCGACGACATCAAGATCAAGGAGCTCGTCGAGCGCGTCGCCGACGGCAATGCCGGCGAGGTCATACTGGCAACGAATCCAGATACGGAAGGCGAAACGACGGCCAAATATATCTCCCGGCTCTTAAAGCCATTCGGCGTGAAGATCACCCGGCTGGCCTACGGCATGCCCGTGGGGCTCAATCTGGAGTTCGCCGACGACGCCACGCTCATGCGCGCCCTGGAAGGCAGGCAGGAGATCTAGCCGCTCACTCAGAAAGGCGGAGAATATATGCCCGGGAACATATGGGACAAGCTCGCGGGAAGCTATGACGAGAGCATCAGGAGAAGGTTTTCCATCGCCACGTCAAAGACCGTCGACGCGGCGCTGTCCTACTGCGGCGCGGACGACCGCGTGCTTGATTTCGCCTGCGGCACGGGTATTTTTACGCTGGAGATGGCGCGGAAGGTCAAAGAGGTCGCCGCGCTGGACACGTCTGAAAAGATGCTTCAGACAGCGCGGGCCAAAGCGGATGCGGAGCAAATCGGGAATATCCGGTGGATGCGGGCGAGTCTGACGGACGCCGGCTTCGGCCGGGATACGTTCGATGTCGTCACCGCCTTTAACGTCCTATTATACCTGAGGCATAAAGAGGATTATCTGAGAAAAATAAGAGAGCTTTTAAAGCCGGGCGGCATATTCCTGTCGGTTACCGACTGTCTCGGAGAAAAGCCGCACTGGTACGGCGTGACCGCCAAGCTCCTCAGCCGCCTCGGCCTTTATCCATACATAGAAATGTTTACGGCAGAAGGTCTCAAACGGTTCATAGAAGACGCCGGATTTGAGCTTGTCTTCTCGGAAAACTTCCACACCGCGCCCCCAAACTATTTCATTGCGGCCAGAAAACCTGGCTGATAAAATTCCCGTATGATTTCAGGATGGAAGGTGCCTTTATGTATTGTACGAACTGCGGTGCTTTACTGGAAGCCGGCTACCGCTATTGTCCCCGGTGCGGGCAGAAGGGCTCGGGCGCCCCGCCGTACGAGCCGCCGCCCGGACCCGAACCCTCCGCTCCGCCCCCTCCTGCGCGGGATCCGGAGGACGACGGAGACGAGGCGGTATTATTCCGCAAAGGCCATTGCTGCTATTTCACCGGAAAAAGCACCTGGGTCACGGGTACGATTGTCCTCACGGACAGCTATCTCGTTTTTTATCCCGTCCGGTTTATCAAGACCTTCCGGGTCTTTTTCAGGGATATAGACGCCGTCGCCGACGCGTTTGCCTCGGTTGCCAATACGCGTTTTGCCCTGCGCACGAAGGACGGCCGCTATTGGGTTTTCTCGCTGAACACCGTTGACATCGGCGATACGCAGGTCGTTGTCGAGCGCATACGGGCGCTGGCCGATACGGCCAGGACATTCGACCCCTACGCCGCGATACATTGATGCTGCCGCAAGCCGAACCCGCGCCGTCGGCGCGGGTTCGGGCTGTAGACAAAGCACAGAGGGCTTTGTCTACAATAAGCTTGCATGACGGCTGCTCAGCCGCAGCCGTCATGAGAAGTGTCATTTCCGAT
>CAYMLM010000136.1:0-7955 GCA_964391385.1 uncultured Papillibacter sp. | reverse complement strand
TCACCGCTTGCCGGATACTTTTACTTTGCTTTACCCCAACTATTGACATAGAGCCTTTAAATTGAAGATCTATTTGGATTCCGGGATGTCCGGCTCGTCCCGGTCGTTAGTGAGCTTCGCTTTATCCAGCAGCCAGAAGACGAGGCCGAGCACAATGCCGACGATCGTAGCGAGGATGACGCCGCTCAGCTGGAATTCGCCCAGAGGGATATACGCGCCGGAAAGGCCGACCACAAAGACGACCGACGTGAGCGCGAGGTTTCTCGACTTGCTGTAGTCCACCTTCGCCTCGACGATGAGTCGGATGCCGGAGGCTCCGATCATGCCGTACAGCATGAAACCGACACCGCCGATGACGCACCAGGGGATGGATTGGATAAGGGCAGATACGGGTCCGATGAACGCGACAACGATCGAGATCACGGCCGCGCCGCCGATGACCCAGACGCTGTAGACCTTCGTCATGGCCATGACGCCGATGTTCTCGCCGTACGTCGTCGTCGGGACGGCGCCGACGGCGCCGGAGATAGCGGTCGACAGGCCGTCGCCGAGCATGGAGCGGTGCAGACCGGGATCCTTTAAAAGATCCTTCCCGACAATCTTGCTCGTGACGAGCTGATGCCCGATGTGTTCCGTCACGACGACAAGCAGCGCCGGCAGGATCATAAAGATGGCGTTAAACTCAAATTTCGGCGCCATGAAGGTGGGCAGGACAAACAGATCGGCGTTTCTGACGCCGGTGAGATCGATAAGACCAAAGGCCAGCGCCGACAGATAGCCGACGACGATCGCAATGAGAATCGGTATGACGGCGAAGAATTTCCTGAAGCAGACGGAACCGAATATGGCAACGAGCAGCGTGATGCTGAAGACAACGACATTCCTGTAGTCAATCGCCGCCAGATCAACCCCGGGGACCGGCAGGCCGCCATTTGTGGCCGCCGTGGTTGCCAGGCCCAGCCCGATGAGCGCCACAACCGGCCCCATGGCCGCCGGCGGCAGGACGATGTCGATCCACTTCGTGCCGACAAACTTGATGATGACCGCAACAAGCGCCATTGCCAGGCCGACGACCACAAACGCCCCGAGCGCCAGCGGGTATCTCGCGATGTCCGTGCTGCCGGGGTTGCCGATGATCAGAGCGACGGGCGCAAGAAAAGCAAAGCTCGAACCCAGATAGGCCGGCGCTTTGCCCTTTGTGAGAAGTATGAATAAAAGTGTGCCGAAACCGTTCATCAGCAGAACGACGCCGGGGTCGATACCGAATAGGATGGGGACAAGTACCGACGCGCCGAACATGGCAAATAGGTGCTGAAAACTTAACGCGAGGCCTTGTCCAATGGGTACGCGCTCATCAACCTGGATGATTCTGTTTTGCATAAACTCACTCCCTGTTCTTAATTCGGCATATTATACCACAGCATATGGTTACAAATAAACGCTTTTTTTCAATATGTTGAGGAAAAAACAGTGGAAAACGCGAAGGCAGCCGATATATGACCAAAGCGGCACATGTATCATAAATCGGTTGCTTTACGCGGTTGGTATGTGATAAATTACTGCTGTCGAATAAACGGTTAAGGAGTGTCGGACATGAAAATCGGTATTATTGTTTACTCAAAAACAGGAAATACGCGATCTGTCGCGGAAAAATTGAAGGATGGGCTGTTAAAAGCCGGCAACGAGGTCACGCTCGAGGAAGTCACGACAGCCGGCGACCCGGAGTCCGAGCCCAATAAAATCGAGCTGAAGGATGTGCCGGCAACGCAGGATTACGAAGCCGTCGTCTTTGCCGCTCCCGTCTGGGCGTTTACATTGTGTTCCGTGATGAAGCTGTATTTCGGCAGGATTCAGACGCTCAAAGGGCAGAAAGTGGGCGTGTTTGTGACTCAATCGTTTAAAAAGCCCTGGCTTGGCGGCAACGGGGCGGTGAAATGGATGAAGCGGGCGTGCGCGGACAAGGGCGGCGCCGTGTCCAAAACCGGGGTCATCAACTGGAAAAATCCTAAACGCGACGAACAGATCGCCGCCCTCGTCAAGGACTTTTCGAGTCTTTAACCTGCCCTGATAAAAGAGCCGCCGGCCTTTTGGCCGGCGGCTTTGCTATTTACGATTCAATGCCGAGCGCGTCGAGCGCTTCAATGAACGCTGAGGCTTTACCGGCCGGGATCACGTTTATCTGGTCCGAGCCGGCCAGCCGCGCGTAACAGCCGCTCTCGTCGGGAAGCATTCCGCCGAGCTCGAAGCTCACCGTTCCGCTCGTTTCGTTTTGATTTGAATCGGTTGTCGTATAGCCGACCGTCACGGTCAGCCCGGCGCCGTTAAGACCGAAGGAAGAAAGCGCGTCGTCAGCCGGCTTGTAAGCGGCGCAGGAGGAAAACGACAGGCCGCCGAAGGCGGACAGGACGTTTGCGACGGTGACGGCGGCGCCCTTCGTCCCGTCGGCAAGCGCGTAATCGTCGGCCGAAATGTATCTCGTGCCCTCGACGATATACCACGTGATCGGCTCGCCCGCCCACTTCTGATACTTGTCGAGCGTCAGCGACCGTCCGCCGGAGGCAAGCGTGATCGTGTCGATCGTCGATTCGCTCAGCGCCGGGAGCTTGTCCAGCGTGATCATTTTCAGGAGGTCCGGCTCCAGCTTATCCACGAGCGCCGAGCCGATGGTATAGACCTTGTCGCCGCCGCTCGTCATGGCGTAATAATTGCCGCCGCTCATGCCGCCGACAAGCAGGGTGAGCGCGTTCCCGCCCTCGTCGGAGACCGTGACCGTGTACGACGGCGCGTCCAGACCGTAGGCGGACAGATCGGCCGGCGCGTCGAAGGTCCGCACGGCGCTCAGGGTTGTGAGCTCCGTGGAAAGGCCGGACACGGACGTCTGCTTCAGGGGGAAATCGGGGTCGCCGTCGTAGAACCACTGGGTTTGCTCACGCGTGAAGGACAGGGCCGATCCGGCGGCGTCGTATGAGATTTTTATAGGCGCGTCCCAGCCCGGGGGATAAAGGGTAATCTCGGCCGCCTCGGCGGCTTCTCTTTTGGCGACGTTGGCGTTGTGAACGCTGACGCCGATATACGCGCCGATGCACACGACAAGAACGGCTCCGAGAATGATCAGCGTTTTCGCGTTCTTCTTCATCAGCGATTCCTCCGCCGGATCCAGTAAATCAGCCCGCCGCCGATAAACGCGAGCGGGATAAGGCCGATGAACAACACGTTCCAGACGGCGGGGTGCGAAACCGTGACTGTGCCCACATCCAGGCTCTTCGGCGGTATCACGGTATTATTTATCTCGCCGAAATTGAGGTTCACGGCGTTCATGAAGATATCAATATTTGAAAAGCTTGTTGAAATTTGATCGCTCACCAGATTGATGGCCGCAATGACTGTCAGTCTGGACTCCGTATCGTCGACGTTTTCAAACGTCTCCACGGATGTCGCGCCGAGGATATATCGCCCCTCTGAATTCTCGTCTGCGTCCAGGAAACCCTGCTCGGACGTTGTCATGAAAGCAGAGACCGCGGCGCCGCGCCGCAGGGGCGTGATTTCCAAAAGTCCGCGTGAACCGATCACAATGGCGTCCCCCGTGATGGAGGCTGTCACGTCGCTGCCTGCCGACAGCTCGGGATAAATGCAGAAGTATCCGAAGTCATTGAAATACCTGCTATAGTAGTTGTTGTAATCTCCGATATAGCCGGCTTTCATCTGCAGGCCGTATGTTTCCAAAAGCGTGTTGTAGTTGGGCAGCTCCGGATTGTCAAGCAGGAGCATGACGTTGCCGCCCGTCTTTAAATACGTTTCAAGCATATCCAGTTCGTCACTGACCAGATCGTTCGCGGGATTGAAGCTCACGATCAGTTCGCAGTCGGACGGGATGCTGCCCTCTTTTAAAAGATTCAGGGATGCGGTTTCGATGTTGCTTTTAGAGATTGCGTCAGAAGCCGTCGTTCCAAGGGGGCTTTCGCCGTGTCCCTCAAGATAATACAGCTTATGGGTCTGCTCGCTCGTCACGTAATTTATAGCGCTCGTCAGCTGACCCTCGGCGTCGATGGCGACCGGCTTGTACTGGCCGTAATAGGCGGCGGCCTGGGGGTCGTACAGGATCAGGGCTTCGTCATAACCGTACATGCCGTCGAGCTTCAGGGTCCTTGTCTTATTTGTCGCCGCGCAGCTGACGAGGATATCGTTTTCCTCCGCTTCGTACGTTTCAAGAGCCGCCGGATTGAGCACGGGGTCGATGATTGTAAGCGTGATGCGTCCGGACAGCTTGACGTAGTTGTTGATAAATTTCAGGACATGTTCGTCTATGGCGGCGTCCTGCGCCAAAACGACGATGCTTACATCCTTGTCGAGACCGCGCAGGTAATCCACGGACTGCTGCGTCACGGTGTAGATGTCTTTTTCGCTGATGTCGTATTCCAGCGTGCCTTCCGGCAGGCTGCCGACGAGTAGATTGAAAACGATGACGATCGCGACGACAAGCGCGGACAGCGCGGCCATATAGATGCCGTGTTTCTTTTTTATACCGGCGCTTTGGGCGCTTTTTTCAGCGCGAGCCTTCGGCGCGCCGTGCGGATTCATGGGTTTGTTTTCTTTCATACCGGCACCTCCTCAGCTCCAGCGGCGCTTCTGCACCGACTGGATGGTCAAAAACACAAACAGCGCGGCAAAAGACAGGAAGAGCAGCAGCCCCTTCAGGTCAAAAACGCTGTAACCGGCAAAATTGCCGATGGCGTCGGTAATGGAGAACGCGCCGAGGAACCTGTTCAAAAGCCCGGCGAGAATCGTGCTGTCGATGAGATACCAGGCCACCAGCCCGCCGCCCGCTATAACGCCGACGACGGCCGTCAAAACGCCGCTGCGCGTCAGCCTGTAAAGCAGGAAAACGACGACGGCCGCGATGAGCAGGAAGCCGATGAGGGAGGCAAGGGCCGTTTTGGGGATATAGTTGACAAGGCCTGTCCAGAAAAAGATCAGCAGATACACGCCCATCGTGACAACCGCCGCGATGACCTGGCTCTCGGTGAGAGAAGAGATGAACATGCCGATCGCAACGAAAAGAGCGCCGAGACATAAAAAGGCCAGGATCGTTGAGTAATCGATGAGAAACGAGCCCGCGCCCGACCAGGACAGGATCATCGGGCAAAGGCAGCCGATGGCGAGCGGAATGGCGTAGACCGTCACCATCGCGAGATATTTGCCGAGGATGACGGCGGAGGTCTTGACCGGATACGTCAGGAGCATCTGGTCCGTTTTGCTGCGCCGCTCCTCCGCGATGGATTTCATCGTCAGGATCGGCACGGTGAACACGAGGATGATGGTCAGGCTCGACAGCGCGCCGGCGAAATACGGGTACTGGCCGAGAATATTCGTCAGCATGAAGAACAGCCCCAGGAAAATCAAAACGACGGCGGTATAGACATAACCGATCATGGAGCTGAAATAGGAGTTGAGTTCTCTTTTATAAACGGCTTTCATGACGCGTCCCGAGCCTCCTTGTTTTCCGTTTGGACGGCGGACAGCCCGGCCGGACCGACCGTGTCGGCTGTGAGCTGGAGGAAGATGTTCTCCAGGGAGATGCCGGTCGGCCGCATCATCAGGAGCGGGCAGTCGGCCTTGGCGCAGGCGCGGAAAACGGCTTCGCGCAGGTCGCGGTTATCGGCGGGGTCTATAATCACGGATATTTCGTTTGGCACAGCCGTTGGCTTGCAGTCAACATGTCCGACGCCGTCTACGGCCGCCAGGGTCTTTCTGACGAATTCCGGATCGTCCGACTTGACGAGGAGCTCCGTCGTGCCGCCGCGCATCTGCTCTTCGAGCTCTTTCGGCGTGCCGGTGGCGATGAGCTTGCCGTGATGGATGATCAGGACGTGGTCGCACACCTCCTGCACCTCCGAGAGGATGTGGGAGCTCAGGATGATGGTATGCTCCTTGGATAGGCTCCGGATCAGCTCGCGGATCTCGAGAATCTGCTTCGGGTCCAGGCCGACGGTCGGCTCGTCGAGGATGAGGATCTCCGGCATGCCCAAGATGGCCTGCGCGAGGCCGACGCGCTGCCGGTAGCCTTTTGAAAGATTTCGGATCAGGCGGTCCTGCATATCGTCGATCTTCGTCAGCCCGATCACCTTGTCGACGGATTTCCGGCTCTCCTCGGCGTCCAGCCCCTTGAGCTCGGCCGCGAATTCGAGGTATTCGCGGGGTGTCATGTCCGCGTACAAGGGCGGCTGCTCGGGCAGGTAGCCGATGGACCGCTTGGCCGCCTCGGGTTCTTCCAGAATATCGTGGCCGTTTATGACGACTTTGCCCTCCGTGGGGCCGATATAGCCGGTCATGATATTCATCGTCGTCGTCTTCCCGGCGCCGTTCGGCCCGAGAAACCCGTAGATCTGCCCTTTTTCGACCTTGAAGCTCAGATGGTCCACGGCAACATGGTTCCCGTAGTACTTGACAAGATCATGCACTTCGATCAAGAGCGGTTCCTCCTTTAATATTCTGGTAGGCTCATTGCGGACAATCCTGTCCGGTATATACGATTTCAATAAATCCGGCGTTTGTGTACGGAACTGGTTTGTATCCTCAAGTATATAAATGCTGTTATCGAATATTTTAACAAAGTGTAAATACTCTATGAACATTTATACCCAAAATCGGTCCGTCGGAATCGGACCGGCCTGTATCGGCTTAAATTGTTATCCCGAAAAAGCGCAGGCCGTTTTCCAGAGTCAGCGACGCCGCTTCCTCCGGGCTGATCTGCAGAAGCTCGGCCAGCTTCCGCGCCGTGTAGATGAGATTGAGCGAGCTGTTGCGGCGTCCGCGCCGCGGTTCCGGCGCCAGATACGGGCAGTCCGTTTCGATCATGATCCGTTCGCGCGGCATTTTCTCGATGACCTCGTGCGACCGCCGCGCGTTCCGATAGGTGATGACGCCCGTGAAGGACAGGTGCCACCCCTTGTCCAGAAGTGTTTTAGCCGTCTCCCAGCTGCCTGAATAGCAGTGAAAAACGCCTGTGACATCCGGGTAATCGCGGAGAATGTCGAGCGTGTCGCGCGGCGCTTCCCGCTCGTGGATGATGACGGGCTTCTTCACGTGCCGGGCCAGCTCGAGCTGTTCGCGGAAGCGCCGTTGCTGCACGTCCCGCGGGGAGTGGTCGTAGTGGTAATCCAGGCCGATTTCGCCGACGGCGACGGCCTTCGGATGCGACAGCAGCTTTTCAAGCCTCGGGGCCGTGTCGCCGTCCATTTGCTTCGAGTCGTGCGGGTGCACGCCGACGGCCGCGTAAACGAAGGGATATCTGTCCGCGAGCGCCAGCCCTTTTTCAGAAGACGGCAAATTGCTCGCGGCGTTGACGATGAGCCCGATCCCGTTTTCCGGCATGGCGGAAAGGAGCTCGTCCCGGTCCGGGTCGAACTGCTCGTCGTCGTAATGCGCATGGGTGTCAAAGAGCGTCATGGCTCATCCTCCGAAAAAAGTCCTCCGAAATAAGAAAATCCTTGTCAACGGGACGGATATGTGTTAATATGACCATTACGAAAATAATCGCGTCTCGCGTTTGCTATTGAAAGGAATGAGTGCAATGAGCGGATTTACACTAGCCATCACAATCGTCCAGCTGCTCGCGTGTGTTGTCCTGATCGCTGTCGTGCTGCTGCAGTCCGGAAAAACAGCCGGCCTTTCCGGCGTTATCGGCGGCGGGTCGGAGACCTATCTGTCCAAGAACAAGGCGAAAACGTTTGACGCCAAGCTTGCCAGGGCCACCAAATGGTTCGCGATCGTCTTCGTCGTTTTGACGCTGGCGCTGAACATTTTCTAGTAAGCTTTCGGAATTTGCCGAAGAAAGGCTGCCGCTGCTGCGGCAGCCTTTCTAAGTGTAGACAAAGTGCTAATTCGGTTTAAAGCCTCGCAGAGTTTCCGTCGCGCACGACGGAAATAAGATTAAATCCGTCATTTCCGGGGACATG
>CAYMLM010000135.1:0-7961 GCA_964391385.1 uncultured Papillibacter sp. | reverse complement strand
CCCAACAACACCCTAACCTACACTCTTTCCCTACACGACGCTCTTCCGATCTATAGTCGCCGATAGCGGCCTTGATTCCCTCCTCGGCCAGTACGGAGCAGTGCAGCTTGACCGGAGGCAGCCCGTCGAGCGCCTCGGCCACGGCCTTGTTCGTCAGTCCGAGCGCCTCCTCGATTGTCTTCCCTTTCACAAGCTCCGCGGCCATCGAGGACGTCGCGACGGCCGCGCCGCACCCGAACGTTTTAAATTTAATGTCGGCAATGACGTCGTTTTCAATCTTCATGTAGATTTTCATGATATCGCCGCATTTCGGGTTGCCGACCTGCCCGATGCCGTTGGCGTCGGCCAGCTCGCCGACATTGCGGGGATTGTTGAAATGATCCATGACCTTGTCCGAATACATATCTTTATCCTTTCCGTCCGGCCGCCGCCGTCTCGTCCCAGAGCGGGGACATGTCGCGCAGGCGCTTGACAACCGCCGGAACCTTCTCCAGAATATAGTCGATGTCGTCCTCCGTGTTGCTTTCGTTGATCGTAAGGCGCAGCGAGCCGTGCGCGAGCTCGTGCGGCAGCCCGATTGCCAGAAGGACGTGCGACGGGTCGAGCGACCCGGACGAGCACGCCGAGCCCGAGGAGCCGCAGATCCCCTGCTGGTCGAGGAGCAGCAGCATCGCCTCCCCCTCGATGCACTCAAACACGAAGGAAGCGGTTCCGGGCAGCCGGCTCACGGGGTCGCCGGTGAGGCGGGAGCGCGGAATTTTCAGCAGGCCTTCGACGAGCCTGTCCCGCATGGCTGCGACCTTTACCGCGCTCTCCCCGAGGGTTGCGGAGGCCTCCTCGAGCGCGGCGGCCATGCCGACGATGCCGGCGACGTTTTCCGTCCCGGAGCGTCCGCCTCTCTCCTGTCCGCCGCCGTAAAGCAACGGGGGCAGCCGCAGTCCCTTGCGGACGTAGAGCGCTCCGACGCCCTTCGGTCCGCCGAATTTGTGTCCGGCCAGCGAGAGCATGTCGACGTTCAGCTTTTTGACGTCGGTCGGTATATGCCCGACGGCCTGCACCGCGTCGGTATGGAACAGCACGCCGGCTTTCCGGGCGATATCGCCGAGCTCGGCAACGGGCTGGAGCGTCCCGATTTCGTTGTTGGCGGCCATGATTGTGACGAGAATCGTCTCGTCACGGATGGCGCCGCGCAGCGCGCCGGGCGAGACGCGGCCGTATTCGTCCACGCCGAGATACGTCACCTCGTATCCCTGTTTTTCCAGATACCGCAGCGTATGCAGCACGGCGTGGTGCTCCACCGCCGAACTGATGATGTGGTTGCCTTTCCCGCTTTTCAGCGCGGCCGCGGCCGTGATCGCCCAGTTGTCGGCCTCCGTGCCGCCGCCCGTGAAGGTGATCTCCTCCGGCAGCGCGCCGACGGCGGCCGCCACCTTTTCGCGGGCGCTCTCGACGGCGCGTTTCGCGCGCCGTCCGTATGAATAGATGGTCGACGGGTTTCCGAATTCCTCCGTCAGATATGGCAGCATGGCGTCAAAAGCGCTTTTCCGCAGCGCCGTTGTGGCGGCGTTGTCCGCGTAGACGGTCCTTTGCATGTTCGTTCTCCTTTGCGATTGTTTACGTATATATCGTTCTCAGAAATCGCGTCTATACACGCGCTTTTTGTCGTGTTAAAAAGATGTCAGCCGCCGATTCGTCCGCTTTTCTCATGATGGCGGCTGACCAGGTCGGACAGCGTGATGTGATCGACGACGCCGCTCACGGCGTCGTTGATCTTTTCCCAGACCTCGACCGTCACGCAGCGGCCGGCGCGGGCGCACCTGTTCTCCTCGTCCTCGATGCAGCCGACCGGCGCGAGGTTGCCTTCCATCAGGCGCAGGATCGCCCCGACGGTGTACGCCGACGGGTCCTTGGCCAGCCTGTAGCCGCCCTGCGCGCCCCGGACGCTCTTCACAAAGCCCGCGCGGACGAGCACCGCGATGATCTGCTCCAAGTATTTGTCCGATATGTCCTGGCGCTCGGCGATCTCCCGGATTGAGACCGTTTCGCCGCCGCCCTGCAGAGCCAGGTCGAGCATCAGGCGGAGCGCGTAGCGCCCTTTTGTCGAAATTTTCATCGTCCGCCCTGCTTACTCGTACAGTCCGGCGGACAGGTACCGCTCGCCCGTGTCCGGCAGCAACGCCACGATCAGCTTCCCGGCGTTCTCCGGGCGCTTTGACAGCCGTACCGCCGCGTGGAGAGCAGCCCCGGAGGATACGCCCGCCAGCAGCCCTTCCGTCTTTGCGGCCAGCCGCGCGGCCTCGACCGCTTCCTCGTTTCTGACCGTGACGACTTCGTCGTAAATGCCGGTGTTCAGCGTTTTCGGGATGAAGCCCGCGCCGATCCCCTGCAGCTTATGCGGCCCCGCCGCGCCGCCGGACAGGACCGGGGAGTCAAACGGCTCGACCGCGACGATCCGCACGGCCGGCTTTTTCTGTTTGAGCACCTCGCCCACGCCGGTGAGCGTTCCCCCCGTCCCGACGCCGGCCACGAAGATGTCCACTTGTCCGTCCGTGTCGTCCCAGATCTCGGGCGCCGTCGTCCGCCGGTGTATCTCCGGATTGGCCGGGTTTTCAAACTGCAGCGGCATAAAAGCGTCCGGTATCTCCCCGGCCAGCGCGCGGGCCTTGTCGATCGCGCCTTTCATGCCGTCCGCGCCCGGCGTCAGGACGAGCTCCGCGCCGAGCGCCTTGAGCAGGCTCCGCCGCTCAAGGCTGAAGGAATCCGGCAGCGTGATGATGAGCCGGTAGCCGCGCGCGGCCGCGACAAAGGCGAGTCCGATGCCGGTGTTGCCGCTCGTCGGCTCGACGATGACCGAGCCCTCGTGAAGGATTCCCCTGTCCTCCGCGTCTTTGATCATGGCGTAGCCGATCCTGTCCTTGACGGAGCAGAGCGGATTAAACGCCTCCAACTTCCCGACGATCCGGGCGTTTGCGCCGGCGGCTTTCGCAAAGCCCGAAAGCTCCAGCAGCGGCGTGCTGCCGATGAGGTCGGTCAGCGTTTTTGCGATCTTTGCCATGTGTTTTCTCCTTTTTCGCTCTTCGGCAGTCATTTTATATCATAGTATTTTTATATGTTTTATATGACTTTAGTTTACACCACCGTGAAGCAACTGTCAATATTTTTTACCCTCAGAGTGCAAGTAATACTTGACAAAGTCAGGAATAACCATTATATTAACATTGTTAATGAATTGAACAGTGTTAACATGTTATAGTTCCATTAATAGTAGGGATATTTCCATGCAAAATAAAGGCGACATAAAAGCGCGGCGGATCAGGGGCTTTTTTCTTGAGGCCGCCAAACAGATTATCACGACGCAGGGCGTGGAAAGCGTGTCGGCTCGAAAAATCGCCGAGCTCGCGGGCTACTCGTACGCCACCATCTATAACTATTACGCGGATTTGGACGAGCTTCTCTCCGCGGCAAAGGCGTCGATGGTCGCCGACGTCATGAGGTATATGCGGGAGGCCATGAGCTCCGCGCCGGCGAGCCTTGACGACGTCAAGGCGCTCTTCGCCGCTTATGTCAGGTATCAGCTGGAGCACCCGCATGTGTTCCGGTTCTTCTATTTCCACAGGCTGGTCCACGACGCTATCGACGAAACGTACGATTTCAGCGGCCCCTGGGCGCTGACCCTCCGTTTTCTCGTCGATGCAGGAAAGATCGGCAAGGACGATGTGGCCGGCCTGGCCAAAACGCTGATCTATGCCGTCCACGGTCTGCTGGCGCTTCATTTCTCCGGCAACGGACCGGCGCAGGACGCCCTGTTCGGCGAGCTCGATCAAAGCATAGACGTTATTTTAAGGAGGTAAAACAGTGAGCAAGGGTCTTATCATCTTTCTTATTATTCTGGCGGTCGTCGTCGCCGCGGTTGTCATCGGTCTCATCGTCTTTAAAAGAGCGGAGAAAAATCTTGAAAAGCTGTCGGATATCCCCGTCGGGGATATCGATTTGTCCTCGGTTCCCGACGGTACATACGAGGGCAGGTACAAAGCGTTTCCGGTTTCGGTCATCGTGAACGTGACCGTCAGGGGCGGAAAGCTCGACGGCATCGAGCTCGTCAAGCATTTCAACGGTCAGGGCGGCGCGGCGGAGGTAATCCCCTCGAAGGTCGTCGACGCGCAGACGCTTCAGGTCGACGTCGTCTCGGGCGCGACGTACAGCAGCAAGGTCATCCTGCTGGCTATCGAGGACGCTCTGAAAAAAGCCGCCGCCGGATAAGCGGTAACAGCATGGGAATCACAATACTGTCTGTCAGCAGAAAGAAGCGCCGGATGGGCGCTTCTTTGCTATTGCACAGCACGAACCGGCGTTTTCAGCTTAATCGGGATACGCCGTGCTTTTATATCCGAATCAAAACAAGCTCAGTTGTTCGCCGGTCTGCCTGTCCTCAAACTCGCCGAGATACCGGAAAACCTCGTCCGTTTCGCACAGGACGCCGCACGCGCGGCATTCGTCGCGGAATATCGCCATGAGGCGGTCGTTATCCGGGCTGGGGCAGACATAGCTGTTCCCGAATGTCAGGACATACCTTTCTTTCAGTCCGGGAAAGTGCGCGTCGAGCTTCGAGTAGAAGTACTCCCTGTCCCCTTCGCGCAGCGTCACCGACATGCCGAAGCAGAGGATGCCGCGCACGCCGGCCTCAAAGCAATAGCCGAGGATGCCGCGCAGGTTTTCCTCCGTGTCGTTGAGAAACGGAAGGATCGGGCTCAGCCAGACCACCGTGGGGATGCCGGCCTCGCGCAGCGCCATGAGCGCCTCGAAGCGCCGCCGCGTCGTGCACACATTTGGCTCAAGGACGCGGCACAGCTCCTCGTCGTACGTGGTCAGAGTCATCTGTACGACGCTTTTTGTTTTTTCGTTGATGCTCCTGTACAGGTCCAGGTCGCGCAGCACCCGGTCGGACTTGGTGATGACCGTGGCGCCGAAGCCGTACCGGTCGACGAGCTCGAGGCACCGGCGGGTCAGGTTTTCCGACTCCTCCAGCGGCAGGTAGGGGTCGCACATCGAGCCCGTGGCGATCATGCAGCGGCGGCGCTTGCTTTTCAGCGCGGCCTCGAGCAGGGCCGGCGCGTTGCGCTTGACCTCGACGTCCTCGAAGTCGTGATCCATGGCGTAGCATTTGCTGCGGGAGTCGCAGTAAATACAGCCGTGGGTGCATCCCCTGTACAGGTTCATGCCGTTTGTCGGCGACAGGATGCCTTTGGCGTCTTTGTAGTGCATGGCGTCCCCCCGTTCGCGCGGCGAATCCGCGCTTTTTCTCATTGTAACATAGAGCGATTACGTTTTGAATCGGCCGTTTTAACTTTCCCGCGTCTTCGGGTCAATAGGGCGTTATCCCTATAACTTTCAAGGGCGGAGGGTGGGATTCGATAAAAACCGCGCCGGACGGCGCGGTTTTTCATGAATACAGCCTTAGGCCCGAAATGTAAATTGTGGCGGCAGAGCAGATCCGGCTTCCCGTCTGCGCGCGTCGCACGTTATAAGCATATGTCGGCTTCGTCAACCTCCGTGCACACAGCTTTTTTTCCGCGCCGCTTTTCCGAAATCGCCGAAAAAAGCGGCACAAGCGTTGCCGCGATAAACCCGCCCGAAAAACCATTGTTGTATAAATTCATACCGCCATGCAGATAACCGATGTTCATCGTCATGGACACATGTGTAAAGCCTGCGAACACGCCTGCCAGGACACCGAACCGGCCGGCAATCGGCGCTAATGTTGAGCCGAACAATGCCGCAATGACGGAAACCGTACCATGGACCTCATGAATATTGAGCAGCGAGGCTAAAAGTGCCCCGATAAAAATAGGCAGCGTATTTTTTGGATGAACACCGAAAGCCGAAAAGCCCATAACCGTAAAGATCGCGCCGATCGTCGCGCCGTTGAGCTGACAACCGAGTATTATCACATAGGCCCAGCAAATAAATCCCATAACGGCTATGTTGATGAGCGTTATGCCGTATCCGCAATTTTTAATGAAGTCGGTTTTAAGCTGTCCGGACAGCTTGAATAACTGCCTGTAGTTTTTGAAAGTCCATTTGTTCCGGGATAATCCAAAAACGAGTATGGCCGACAAAAGCAGCAACAAATAGACGCTCAGCGCGACATTGTTGCCCCCTGAAAGGATCGACGTCGTTTCGACCTGTAGATTGAACATTCTCAGGATCCCTGTCGCGAACATTCCGACGATCCCGGCGGTAAATCCGATATTATACAGGTTATATCCCCGATGGAACCGAATGAAGGAGTCGGCCAGGGGCGGTATGATCAGGCCGATGACGATCCCCGCGACGCAGCCGGATACGATCCCCTGCCAGCTGCCAAGACCCAGGCCGAAGCTCAGCACGCTGACAAGCGGGCCAAGCGCCGTCGCGAACAGACCGGAAACGGCAACATCTTTGTAAGGGATTCTTCTAAAAAGGGCGTACAGATATACGCCGACCGTGATCGGCAGCGAATTATACAGGTTTTTTCCAAAAAGGGCGAAGCCGCAGATCGTTATTAAACCTGCAATAGCGCCGCCGGTTATCAGAACACGGCTGATCCGCAGTTTCAAAAGCGCGAAAAAGCCGACGACCCCGCTGTTGAACAAGGCGGCGCCCAGCCCCCCGATCGCCATATAGTCTGTTATAAGATTGCTTGGAGATACCATGATTTTTAAAAAGCCCCTGAAGATATTTAACGGCACGTCAAGGATAAAAGCCGCGGCAATCAGCGATATGAAGAACATCCCGACATGAGCGTAGCCCCAAAGCTTGCGTTCGATTTTAATCGGCATATGGTTACCATCGCTGTTCAATTTTGACTATATATTTCGATTATAGCGTGCAAAGTTTGTAGATTGCAACCAATTTTTATCTCTCAAATCGTTTTATATGAAAATGTTGCGTTAAACGTATGTTTCTTGTTTAATACCACAAAACGCGGGCGCGTCTTTTAGGCGGGCCCGCGTTTTGTCCGGTTGAAAAAAAATTTCCTCAATTGCTTACGTTTATTTCCGTCGTCTTGTCATGCCGCCTTTGGATGATCTCGTCGAGATGGTCCATCACAAAGCGCTGCGCGTCTTCGCTGTAAAAAACGGCTGTGTATTCCCCGTACTGTCCCTGCCGGGTCTCGGAGGACAGGCCGATCTTGTTTCCCAGCTGTGTCGGCACCCGGTTTTTCCGTCCGTTTTCCTGCTCGACGACGGTCAGAAAGCCCTTTTCGAGCAGCCAGTCGGTGATCACGGTCGTCGTCAGTTTTTTCACGCGCTCCATGTCGACGAGGCCGTTGATGCGCTCGACGAACCGGCTGACCTGAACGGGTTCCCTCGTGTACTCAAATGCATTTCGGTCCTCCGGGGAGAGCGCGAAAGCCTCCTTTGCCGTCCGTTTGGGCGGCGCGGCGGTTCCCCCGTTATCGATGACCTGCCGCAGGATCTCGGAGACATAGTAAAAGCACCGCGACAGCCGGACGTTGTTCAGCACGCTGTCGCCGGGCACCTCGGCGTCCGTGATCGGGTCGACCCCGGCCGCCAGCTTGTCGATATACAGTTTGGCGCGCCGTATTTTTTCAAGCTCGGTCATTTTATATCCCTCCAAACTTTTTCTTCCAACGTAAATCATGATGGTTCGACAAGGACAATATATCATATCTGTCAGTAAAATCCAATCCGATTTGCTTGCCGACAGCTCCCGCCGCGCGGGAGCTGAGTTAACATATATCTTTTCCATAATGTACAAGACGTGTGGCGCCATCGGCGGGCGGGAACAGATTAAATTGAGCAAGGCTTCAGCCAAACGGCGCACGCCGAGATAAACCAGGCCGGATCATAAGGCGGAGCCTTATACCTTCCGGGCGGCGGGCGGGAGAAGATTAAACTGCATCACGCTTCAGTCAAACGGCACACGCTGAGATAGCGAATACGGACATGTATCAGAAA
>CAYMLM010000134.1:0-7963 GCA_964391385.1 uncultured Papillibacter sp. | reverse complement strand
TTGTTTTTTTTGCGGCGGGATCGGCGGCAGCGCGTGAAGCGGAAAGCCGGTCGCGGCCGATATTGCCTTTACGCTGCTTTGCGGTTAGAATAGATACGGCGTCCGCCGGACGTTCCCCGAATCCCGTAAGTTTTAAGGAGTCTTCAAATGCTGCAGACAAAGACAAAGATCGACGTGCGCTTCCCGGACTGCGACCGCATGGGCATCGTCCACCACGCCGTTTATCCCATCTGGTACGAGGTGGCGAGGATGGATTTTTTTAAAGAGCTCGGCTTCTCATTCACCGACATGAACGCGCTGGGCGTCAATCCCGCCATGGTCGACCTGCACCTGCAGTACAAAGCGCCGGCAAGCTACCCGCAGACGGTCACGGTCACGACGCGCATGGGCCAGTTCGCGCCGAAAAAGCTCGAGCTCTTTTACGAGCTGCGCGACGAATCCGGCGGCGAACCGATCAACACCGCCCGCACGTTCCACATCTGGACCGGTCCCGACGGCAAATCGTACGATATGGAGGCAAACCTGCCGGACGCGTACGAAAAAATAAAAAAAGCCGCGGAGTAAAGCCGGCAGTCCTGATGGAACACGGCATCCCGGAACAGCCCGCCCTGATTGCCAAAGGCCAGGCCATCGTAATGGATTGCCTGCTGAAGCCGTCGAACTTAATGAGCTGCACGACAGGGTCGACACGCTCGAAACGTTAGTCGCAGACATTCCGCCGAAATCGCCGCGCTGCAGGCGCAGAACATATTGAGTACAATAAACGTATACCTGAGCCCCGGAAGCTGTGAGCGATTCCGGGGCTTTTGCATTTGAGGCCTACCGCCCTTCCATATCTATTGCTTAGTTTGATAATTCGTCAAGCAATTGCTCGGCTTTGTCCCGGCACAGACTCAGCTTCGGCGTTTTTCCTGTTCTGTCGCCCCCGGATGTCGTCATGTCGGGCGCTTCTCCCATGACTTTATCCTCTCCAAGAACATAGAGTGTCGTCTTGTCGAGAATATAGATATAACACACTTTCTGCCAAGCGGCAGCGCCGTTGTTATAAGTACCGTAAGAAACCCTGTCGTAGTATAAAACAGCAAAAGCGCCGACGTCGTCCGCGTTCTTTACGTCGCTGCTGATAAACCTCTTGTTGGCTTGTTCAAAGCCGACATATTCTTTATCTCCGAAAATTTTTTCGGAAAAACAGTTTATACTGAAAAATGCCAGCTCTCCTTTAATTTCGGTATCCGCCGCGGCTTGTTTCGCCGTGGCGGGCGACCAGGCCTCCAGGGCATTGCGGTATGCTTCCGAATCGTCGAACTTAAACTCACGATGATCAACGACATTTGCAATGATAAAAACCAATGCAAAGATAACCACTGTACAAATCGCATACGTATAGCTTTTATCCCACTTTTTGATAAGGCTTCACTCCCACACTTTTTTGGTTGCGCTATCAATGACTGTAAGGATGTGTACTATATCTCGTCAATGGAATATCCCCTCGTCCGCGTTTGCGTCCTGCTCATAGCGCCGGATCTCTTGCTCCCGCTCCCTTTTGCTTCGTTGCTCACCGGTCAGCTTTTCGCAGACCGTCCCGCAATGACGGCACTTTGTTACGGAATTGGACACACCGTTACCGTCTGTTTCCCAAGTGATTATGCACATGTGCAGGCCGTCCGGGTTTGGCTCAAGGCAGCGCTCACAGTAGCAGCCCTGAAGCTTCGTCGGAAGATCGCAGGGCCGGATTTCCTTTTGCAGCCCGACCGACCAAAACGAAACGCCGCGCCAGTCGTCAGGCTTCGCAATGGCGTCCCATTGGTGAGCCGTTTCGGTCCGGCCGCACTTGGAGCAAACCTTTACACATTCGGACTCTTTTTTGTATGTATGCATCTCCTTTTTATGACCACAAATTTCACAGACAAATCGGCAGGGGGATTCTTCCACAAACCTGTGCGGTATGTTGAATCTTGTAATCCCGCATTTCACGCACTTCTCATTGCATTTATGCTCGACACGTTCCCATTTATGCTCCCGTGTCAGGCCGCACCGGGCGCAGGTGTGTGTTTTGCTCCCAGAGTCGTTCCCATCGTACACGTAATCGGTCTTCCACTTATGTCCGAAAATCAAACAGTTAGGTTTCATTTAATGCCGTCTTCTTTCTTATCCTGAATGGCTTCAGACCGGGATTTTGTCCTCTAAACGACAAACGAATTATACTCCTTTTTTTAGATAGTTGTAAAGAATTACAATATTCCCATATCTTACGCTGATCCGGGCATGGGCGTCAGCCCATACCTCTTGGGGTGGGGGGCGGGAGAAGAGCAAACCAGCGGGAGAAATGAATCCGGCGTTAATTACATTGTCCAGCCGGGTTCCCGTGTGCGTCGGCATCACAGACGGATTATAAATTGGATTTGCATTCAGCCGGCGTTCGTATTATAGTTTTTTCATATCAGATTAAAGGGCGGGCGGCTATGGACAGCCTCGAACAGACACGGAAGACGGAAGAGCGGGCACAGCAAGGGCCGCGCAAACAGCGGCAGGCCGGGCGGCAGGCGGATGAGCCCCCGCAGCCGTCTGCGCAGAAAAACGATTTTTCGAAGGGCAGCATCTCAAAGGCCATCATAAGGCTGGCCGTGCCGATGGCGATCGCGCAGCTGATCAACATCGCGTACAACATCGTCGACCGGATGTACATCGGCCATATCGCGGACGGCCGCCTGGCGTTCACCGGCATGGGGCTCGCTCTGCCGGTCATCACGATCCTCATGGGGTTTGCCAATCTCTGCGGGAGCGGCGGCGCGCCGCTTGCTTCCATGGCGCGCGGCCGGGGCGACCTGAGAGACGCCGAGCACATCATGGGCAACGCCTTCAGCCTGCTTTTGATCCTCGGCGCGGCTCTGACCGCCCTGTGCCTCATTTTCAAGCGCCCGCTCCTGTACCTGTTCGGCGCGGACGACGCCACGATCGGCTACGCGGACGCGTACATGACGATCTACGTGCTCGGCACGGTCATGGTCATGATCAGCTTCGGGATGAACCCGTTCATCAACATGCAGGGCTTCGGCCGCACGGGCATGATGACGGTTGCCGTGGGCGCTCTCGTCAACATCGTGCTCGATCCCGTTTTTATTTTTTTGCTGGACCTGGGCGTCGAGGGCGCGGCGCTCGCGAGCGTCCTCGCCCAGACGTGCTCGGCGGTTTGGGTGCTGCGCTTTTTGACAGGCAAAAAGGCGATCCTGACGCTGCACCTCAGGGATTTGGCGCTGAGGGCCAAAACCGTCGGGCGCATTGCGGCGCTCGGCGTGGCCGGCTTTATCATGTTTCTCACGAACAGCCTCGTGCAGATCGTCTGCAACAAGACGCTCATGGCCTACGGCGGCAACCTGTACGTGAGCATTATGACCGCCATCAACGCCATCCGTGAGGTGGCGACGGTCGGCCTCATGGGCATCGTCACCGGCTCGATCCCTGTCCTGAGCTTCAACTACGGCGCGGGGCAGTACGGGCGCGTCCGTCGGGGCATCCGCTTTTCAACGGCGGCAGGCCTGCTCGCCGCCGCCGTGCCGTGGCTTCTCATCATGCTCTTCCCCGCCGTTTTCATCCGCATCTTCAACAGCGACCCCGCGCTCATCTCGAGCGGCGTCCCGGCCTTCCGCATCTATTTCGCCGTTTTTTTCTGCATGACGTTCCAGATGTCCGGCCAGACCGTCTCGCAGGCGCTTGGAAAAGCCAAGACCGCCATCTTCTTTTCGCTGCTCCGCAAGGCTGTCATCGTCGCGCCCCTGACGGTCGTTCTGCCGCGCCTGTGGGGCCTGGGGACGACAGGCGTTTTCCTGGCCGAGCCGGTCTCGAACGTCATCGGCGGTCTGGCTTGCTTTATCACCATGATCTTTATCGCCTATATTCCTCTCGGCAGGCTGGAAAAGAAGGCCCCGGCGGCCCGGTGACCGCCCGGGGAGGCGTCCGCCGCGCGCTCTTTATACCTAATGTTATAAAATCCTACATATTAACTGTTACAATATCATACATTCTGACGCTGTAAAATGAAGAAGAAGTATGATAATATATCTTGCGCTTGGAAAGCAAAGGTGCTTTTATGCCATGTTCGCCATGTCATAAAGGCACCTAGATTTTGTTCAAAACGGCGCGCGCCTGTTTTTGACTTCCTCGATGAGTCTCGGCTGGATCGCCGGATATGTCCAGGCCTCCGGCGCGTCGTCAAACAGCTCAATCCTTTCGATCTCGGACGCGGGCAGCGGACCGAACCGGATAATTTCAGCGTAGTAGAGCATGCCGAACGTCTGCGCACCGCCGTCCGACACCGAGTAGGGGCAGACGGGCTCGAGAACGAATTCCTCCGCGCCGGTCTCCTCCCACAGCTCCCGCCTCGCCGTGTCGCCGATGAGCTCTCCGGGCTCCCTGTGTCCGCCCGGACACTCGTATGTAGTCCGCTCACGGTGCTTGCAGAAGACCCACTTCCCCTTGTGCCGGGCGGCGATGACGGCGTACAGAAAGAGGCTGTCGTCAACAGCGTCCAATAATCTGAGCTCAGGCAATTGCATCCCTCATTCGTTTTGGTTTTGCGAGACCGCCGCAAACGCGCCGCCTGCTCAGCCGGACTTCCGGTCCTGCCCCTACAGGGACTGAGGACTCGTCGTCCACTCCCGGCCCCCCGCCCTGTTTTCCGGACCGGGGAAGGCCAGAACATACAGGTCTGTCGCGTCGGCTTCCTTCTGAAACAGCCGGCGGGCGTCCTTGCCGAGCGATTTGGCCGCGGCCGGCTTCGTAACGACCGGCAGGGACGAGCGCGCCTTGATCTCGCGCAGCAGCAGCCGTCCCCGGCCGCCGAGCGCCAGCACGCGGATATACGGCGGCGGGCGCCGGGCGTCCGACTGGTCGACGCCGAGCGCGGCGCAAAGCGTCATCCGCCGCAGGCGCGACAGCGCGTACCGCTTCGTCTTGGCCGAAGCCAGGACGGCCTCGAGCGTCGGCATCGTTCGGGCAAAGCGCATGAGCCGGTCCCCCAGGCCCTCGGTGGCGTCGGGCAGACTTCTCCAGGCGGCCTCCGGCAAAATCCGAAGACGCGACAGGACGGCCTGCTCCAGCGCGTCCATGAAAACAGGGCCGCGCCCGAGCGCGAGCTCCTCCCGGTAAACAGCCGCGGCCCGCTCCGGCATCAGCTTCCACGGGGCCTGTCCCTCCCTGAGCAGACGCCTGAGGTGGGAGGCCGATTCCGGTCCGTTTGCGTCGTGACCCGAGCCCGTGCGCCGGACGGTCACGGGCGTCATCGCCGACGAGCACTCCGCGAGCGCTTTGAGATATTCCACGGCAAGGATGTTGTTGGGCGTTTTGATCACGTCGGCTTTTTCCCCGAGCATGCCCCGCGCGGCCAGATACCGCGCGGCGGCGTACGGCGCGCCGGTTTCAAGCTCGGCGCGGATCCGTTCCGACGCTTCCCCGGTCCGCAGGCAGTCGGCCGCCAGCTGAAGGCAGCCGAGCTCTCCCGCCTCGCTGCCGAACGACAGATGCGTCACGACGCCGAGCGCGTCCAAAAGGCGCACGCCGCCGAGCGCGAAGCGCTCCGCGGAGGACAGCGCGTACGGCAGGGGCAGCTCCAGCACGAGGTCGGCCCCGCAGCGGACGGCGGCCGAAGCCCGGGCGTGCTTAGCAAAAACGGCGATATCGCCCCGCTGCACGAAGTTGCCGCTCATGACGCACACGACCGCCGCATCCTCCCCCAGAGCCGCGCGCGTTTCGGCGATGTGCCGGATATGCCCGCTGTGGATCGGGTTATATTCACAAATAATACCGGCCGTTTTCAAAATTCTCGCCCCAGTTACACAAAATTCATTCGTTAGTATGTAATTTTACAAAAATTCTTGATATTTTACAATTTTAATTATACAATATCGATTATTCTGTCAGTCCTTTTACGTATGAACGTTTTACGGGAGTGCGCACACTATCACTATATCACAAAATCAAGGGGTTTGGACAATGAATGTATTAGTCATCAACGCAGGCAGTTCGTCACTCAAGTATCAGCTTTTCGATATGGATACGGAAGCTGTCGTTGCCAAGGGCATCTGCGAACGGATCGGTCTGGACGGCCGCCTCAAGCACACGCCCTTAAACGGCAAGAACGAATTCAAGGCGGATATCTCCCTGCCGACGCACGCTGAGGCGATCAACGTCGTCATCGAGAAGCTGACCAGCAAGGACTACGGCGTTATCGGCAGCCTGGAGGAGATCGGCGCCGTCGGGCACCGCGTCGTCCACGGCGGGGAGAAGTTTTCCGAAAGCGCGCGGATCGACGACAACGTCATCGCCACGATCACCGAATGCATCCCCCTGGGGCCGCTGCACAATCCCGCCAACCTGATGGGCATCAAGGCCTGCCAGAAGATTATGCCGGGCGTCCCGCAGGTCGCCGTGTTCGATACCGCCTTCCATCAGACGATGCCCGAATATGCCTACATCTATCCAATCCCTTACATGTATTATGAAAAATACGGCATCCGCCGGTACGGTTTCCACGGCACGTCCCACCGGTATGTGTCCCGGCAGGCGCTCGAGGTCCTCGGCATCCCGGAAAAGGGCTCCCGGCTCATCACCTGCCATCTCGGAAACGGCTCGTCGCTCGCGGCCATCAGGGACGGCAAGTGCATCGACACAACGATGGGCCTCACGCCGCTGGAAGGACTTCCGATGGGCACGCGGTGCGGCAGCATCGATCCGGCCATCATCGAGTCGATGGCCAATTACGAAGACCTCTCGCTGCATCAGATTATGGACGTCCTGAACAGGGAATCCGGCGTTCTGGGCATATCGGGCATCTCCTCGGATTTCAGGGACCTTGAGGACGCCGCGGCGGAGGGCGACAAGCGGGCCATACTGGCTCTTGACTGCTTCAACTACGCCTGCGCCAAGTCGATCGGCGCGTACCTGGCGGCTCTGGGCGGAGCGGACGCCATCGTCTTTACCGCCGGCCTCGGCGAAAACGGCCCGCTGACGCGCTCGGGCGTCATCCGCCACTTAAACGGCATGGGCATCTGCATCGACGAGGAAGTCAACGACTTCAAAGGCAAGCTCCGCGAAATCACCGGCAAGGGCTCGACCGTCCGGGTTTTCGTCATCCCGACGAACGAGGAGCTCGTCATCGCGCGCGACACGAAGGAAATCGTCGGAAAGTAACCGCCGAAGAAACGGACGCCGGCAGCAGTCAACGACTGCCTGCCGGCGTTTTTTGGCGTGCGGCCGGCTGTGGCACGCGAATTTTGAGGTTGACAGGAGACAGCTTACAGACTATTCTAAAATCGGCTGTTTTGTTACGGCCAGGGGAGGGACAGGCGTCTTATCGCTTGACTGCGCGGATAAGAGCCGCACATCATACAAAGCCGGCGCAGCGGCGGATTGGGTGATAACTGTGGACATTTTTGATAAATGCTATACCTACACAACAGCCGACGAAGCGAAAAAGCAGGGCATCTATCCATATTTTCACGCCCTTGAGTCCCGGCAGGATGTCGAGGTGATCATGGAGGGCAAGCGCCGGATCATGCTTGGCTCCAACAATTATCTGGGGCTGACGACGCACCCGGAGATCATCGAGGCCGGCATCCGGGCCTTTGAAAATTACGGCTCCGGCTGCTCCGGCTCGCGCTTTTTAAACGGCACGCTCGAGATGCATCTGGAGCTGGAGGCGGAGCTGGCCGACTTTGTCGGCAAGGAGGCCGCCGTCACGTTCTCGACGGGCTTCCAGTCGAACCTCGGCATCATCAGCGCCGTCGTCGGCCGCGGCGACACCGTCATATGCGACCGGGAAAATCACGCGAGCATCTACGACGGCTGCCGGCTGAGCTTCGGAAAAATGGTCCGCTACCAGCATGCCAATATGGAGGACCTCGAGCGCGTCCTGCAGAACATCAGATCGGAAGAGCACACGTCTGAACTCCAGTCACCGCTCATTATC